>JAFTSR010000314.1 GCA_017467225.1 Clostridia bacterium
ATCGACACGCCCGTAGAGGTGCTGGATACCGACCCCGAGTTCCCGATCGTTACCATCACCAAGGACGCCACGTTTGCCATCAACGGAAGAGACACGGGCGTCAAGGTCCCCGTGGAAACCAAGTACGGTCGCGGCTACGTGACCGATAGCAAGTGGCTCAACGATCAGGGCATCGGCGTTAACGTCAAGGACGGCATGTATCAGATCGGCACCTCCTGGTGGTGCTACACCCAGGTGGGCGAGGGCCGCATCTGCTCCAACGGCGGCAACCGCAACTCCATCGGTATCGAATCTGCCGTAAACAAGGGCTCGGATCTTTGGTACACCTGGCAGATCACCGCACAGCTGGTAGCGGATATCATGCTGCGTCAGGATCTGGATATTACCAGAGTCAAGGGTCACCACTTCTTCAGCGCCAAGGATTGCCCTCAGCCCATGCTGGAAAACGATCTGGAGATCTGGTGGGAGTTTATTGAGCTGGTCAAATGCGAGTACGAAAAGATCACCGCGTGCGAGGAGTACGAGTTCTCGTTTGAATGCGATAGCGAGTTCATAGGCGAGAACGGAAGAGTCGTGAAGCAGTCCAACCATTCGCAGGTTGTGACCTACCAGGTGACGATCGTCAAGGACGGCCAGGAGCAAACGATCACGCTGGCGTCCATCATCGAAGGCGCATACAACCGCTGATTTTTGACTACATACGGCGATATGCCATTGAATTATTTGTTTTGAACAATCAAAGGAGGCTTCTATGTTAGAATCCGTTCTGACTTCATCCCTTGAAAAAGGCTTCGTCGATCAGACGCCTGCCGATTTTTCACCCTTTTCGTCGGCAATTATGCTGAAAAATCAGCATCTTTCCTGCCAGCTGATGCTGCGCGTGCCGGCTGATGAGAAGGGGATGCGCGTGACGTTGACGCTCGGTGGCTCTGCCGCACCCTATGCCAAGTGGTATAACGTGCGCCAGATTCCCGTGCTGTTTCCGACCTACGGTCACGATTTCACAGACGACAACTATCTGCGCAAAACGCCGGGTCTGTACCCCGATCTGCTGGAGCCCCCTCATTACCGCGGCCGTATCCAGCTGACAAGCGGTCTGCTGCACAGTGTCTGGATCACCATCGCGCCCGAGGGAAAGCTCGAGGCGGGCGAGCATACGCTGACCGTTCGCATCACCAATGATAAAGACGAGGAGCTTGCTTCCCACACGCTGACGCTGCGAATGATCGATGCGTCGCTGCCCGAGCACGGTATGATATTGACCCAGTGGTTCCATTGCGACTGTCTGGCCTCCTACTATCAGGTGCCCGTCTTCTCGGAGCGTCATTGGGAGATCATTGGCAATTATCTGCGCACGGCGGTCGAGTACGGTCAGAATATGATTCTTACCCCCTTGTTTACCCCGCCGCTTGACACGGAGGTCGGTGGTGAGAGATTGACCGTTCAGCTCGTGGACGTCACTATCAACGCTGACGGCAGCTACAGCTTCGGCTATGATAAGCTGGATCGTTGGGTGGCGCTGTGTCATGCGTGCGGTATGCGCTATTTTGAAATGTCCCATTTGTTTACCCAGTGGGGTGCGGCACACGCACCCAAGATCGTAGCACGGGTAAACGGGGAGGAGAAGCGCATCTTCGGTTGGGATACCGATGCCGCGGGTGAGGAATACGCCGCCTTCTTGAAGGCGTTTCTCCCCTCGCTCGTCGAGCACTTAAAGGCGCTCGGCATTGATCAGAATTGCAAGTTCCATCTGTCGGACGAGCCGAACGGCGGTTGCGTTGAGCAATACCGCCACGCAAAAGCAGTCGTATCCGAGGCGCTGGCCGACTACGAGATCATGGACGCGCTGTCCTCCTTTGATTTTTACCGCGACGGTCTGGTCAGCCTGCCCATCCCCAGCAACGACCATATCGAACCCTTCCTTGAAGCGGGTGTCAAGGGACTTTGGACCTACTACTGCTGTGTGCAGGGTAAGAGTGTCAGCAACCGTTTCATTGCCATGCCCTCCTGGCGTAACCGTGCGCTTGGTATGCAGTGCTTCAAGTACGATATCGCAGGATTTTTGCATTGGGGCTTCAACTTCTACAACAATATGTACTCAGTTGACGCCATCAATCCCTATCTTGACACTGAGGGAGAACAGCAGGTGCCTGCCGGTGACTCCTTTATGGTCTATCCCGCGCCCGACGGCACGACGTTGCCCTCGATCCGCCTGATGGTCTTCCGCGAAGGCCTTGAGGATCTTGCCGCCATGAAGCTGTGTGCCGAGAAGAAGGGCAAAGCAGCGGTGGTGGCCGCGATGGAGGCTGTGTTTGGCGACATTCGCTTTGACCGTTGCCCTACGACGTCCGAGCAAATGCTCTTCGTACGTGCTGCAGTTGACGCGATGCTTCAATCCGCATGCGAAGAGGACTGATCGATCCATGTAAATATAGAAAACCGTCGGTTTGCGCCGACGGTTTTCTCATGTATGACGGGCATATCAATGCTCTGCGGTGAAAGTCCGCTGGGAG
>JAFTSR010000315.1 GCA_017467225.1 Clostridia bacterium
CAGCCAACCGCACTCCAGATAATCGTTGACAAAGCCCTCCAGCATCTCGGCGAACTCGTCGCGTGCGATCAGCGTGTACAGAGGATATACGGTACGGTAGGTATCCCAGAAGCCGTTGTCGGTATAGCGAACGCCGGGACGAACCTTGCCGTCAACGGGTGTGTAGTGTACGGGCTTGCCGTCTGCATCCAGCTCGTATGCCTTGTGGGGGAACAGGAAGGGACGGTACAGGCAGGAGTAGAAGGTCTTCATCTGCTCCTCGTCATCGGTCTCGATCTCGATGCGGTGCAGCTTCTCCTCCCAGTTGTTCTCTGCCATGTTGCGCAGGGTCTCAAAGGACAGCTCTCCGCACTCGCGGTCGATAGCAGCCTCAGCCATCTCCTCGCTGATGTAGGAGATACCCAGTCTTGCCTCCAACTTCTGTCCCTTAACGCCGATATGTGCGAAGGAGCCGCCAATCGTGTTGCGCGCAGCATCCACGCAGTCGCCAAGGAAGCGAACGACGAAATACATCTTGAAATCAACGGCGATATCCATGCTGTGACCGTCGGTGGTGCCGTACAGCGTGTTGGTCTTCTCGTCAAAGCGGTAGGTGTAGTTGCCCTTGGTTGCCATAAAAGACAGAACGGAGGGACGCTCGTCACCGTAGCTGACACGGATGGCCGCACCGCGCTCGGTAGGGGTCAGCTCGAAGGTCGCATTGGATCGCAGGAAGGTCAGCTTGAGATAATCGGGACGCTGGACGGAATCCTGAATGCGGTAGCCCGACCATGCGCCTGCAGCCGAATTGGAAATGACGTCGTTCTGCGGCGTCATGATAAAGGTGCCGTAGTCGTTGATCCACGGGCTGGGCTGGTGGGTCAGACGAACGCCCTCGGCGAACTCGTGATCAGGATGGAAGAACCAGCCCTCACGGCTCTCGGTCTGAATGCAGAAGGGCGCCATACCGAAGGGGATCTGCGTCAGAGGCAGTGTGTTACCGTAGGAACGGCGGGGAACAGACTTGGTTCCCATTTTGATGTTAACATAAGGAATGTACTTCATGGATAACCTCCGTGGGACGCGCGTCGCGTCGCGTATCGTTTTCTCCGCACCATGGCGGAGCGTTGTCTATATTATAGCATCAAAAAGAGCGATTTGCAAGGCATTTTACAAAATTTTCCCGCATAACTGTCCAAATATATAAAAAAGAAATGCGGATACTATTTTTTCTCTTGACAACTTCCCGAAAATATTGTATACTGAAGTAACAAAACTTGGTAAAGGAGTATCAACAATGAACGCAAAAAAACTGATTTCCCTGCTGCTCGCGCTGATACTGGCAAGTGCTGTGCTGCTTTCCTGTGCGCAGCCGGATGACATGCCGGATGATCCGGGCAACTCAGAAACTCCCGACACCCCCAACGAGCCCGATGAGCCCGACGTTGAGGAGCCCTTCGATATCCGCAAGGCGCTGGAGGCCATGCCCAAGAGCACCTTTGCCGGCGATGAGTTCTTGATTGCGGCTTCCTCGACCTACGAGAACGCCTTCACCATCGACCAGTTCCCCACCGGCACCGAAAAAACCGGCGCACTGGTACAGGACGCGCTGTTCGACCGCGACGCTATGATGGAGGAGGTCTTCGGCATCGATATTGTCTATGACGACGTTCTGGACAGCGCGATGTACGGCAAGATCGCCAATACCATTCGTTCCGGCGATGACACCTATTCCTTGGTTCTTGGCTCACTGGCGCGTGTGACCGCCAACATGTTCAGCAATACACTGCTGTACGATCTGAATACCGTTCCGCACATCGATCTGACGCAGCCCTGGTGGAACAAAAACTCGATCGACAATTTTGAGATCAACGATCAAATCTATATGGCGACCGGCGCGATCACCAACCGTTACGTCTACTCCCCCTACGCCGTGCTGTTCAACCAAAAGCTTTTGAGCGACCACGATCTGGAAAATCCGCACGTTTTGGTTGAGAACGATGAATGGACGCTGGAGAAGTTTTCGGAAATGGTCGAGGATACTTATACCGATCTGAATGCCAACGACAAGGTGGATCTGGAGGATTACTACGGTCTGGCACCGGCCTCCGACTCTGAGACGGCTTGGTACTTCGCTTGCGGCGCCTCGTTTTTAAGCAAGAGCGAGGACAGTGAGCTGACCTACACCTATCTGGATGACGCCAACACCTTTATTCTGGATGACGTAATCGCACTGTACGACAGCGAAAACGTACTGAAATTCCAGGACACGTATGATTCCAACAAGGCCTTCCGCGAGGGACGTGCGCTTTTCCATTCCACGGCCCTGTGTGACATCACCATGCTCAATGATATGGCGGATGAATACGGCATCGTTCCCATGCCGAAGTATGACGAGTATCAGAAGGAGCTGTATTCCAACGCCAACCGCTACATCAGTACCATGGCGGTCATTCCCAGCTCGGTTACTGACATCGACAACGTTGGTCTTTTGGTCGAGGCTTTGGCTATGGCATCGCAGTACACCTCGCTTGACAAGCAATACGAGCAGGTTCTGCTCAACCGTCAGGCGCTGGATGCGCAGTCCAAGGCAAGCTTGATTGCGGTGGTAGAGTCCACGACCTACGACTTATGTTATGCATTCAATTTTGCCGGCATGCCGGAGGGTTTGCGCAACATCATCAAGGATGGCGGATCGTATGCTTCGTACTATGCGACATATGACAAATCGTTGCCCCAGGCGCTGGAGGATTTTGTAGCTCATTTTGAATAATGAAAAGGCCGTGGCTATCCGAAAGGGTGGCCACGGTTTTTTTGCGGGGGAAATTTTTAGGTTGTGCGAACAAAACTTTCTAACCTTAATAGGATTGTTGTTCATTTCTTTGACACACGTCAAAGAAACGAACCAAAGAAAACGTGCATAAGGGACTGCCGTCCCTTATGTATCCCTGCTGCTTCGCGTGCTACACGCAAAAACGCTCCCGCGTTTTTGTTAAACGCACGCGGTTGTCACAGAGTGCAGACTTTGCTTTCGCCGCCTCAAAAAGGACGGCGAAAACTACAGGATTTTCTACGGAAAGAACATCAAACCTGTAGGGACAGGCCTCCCGGACTGTCCGTTCCAATGCGAAGCAAATCAATACGCTACTCATTTGGGGTAGCGAAGCGGCGCGAGGGGA
>JAFTSR010000316.1 GCA_017467225.1 Clostridia bacterium
CGAATAGAAGTTTAAATGAAGGTTGAAAAAAAAAATGTTTTTGATATGAATAGCGCATGTTTTCTATGACAGTGATGTGTAATTTATCGGGAGTTTTGGTATAATAAGAAAGCATTATGTCAAAGATATATAAAATTTCGTTGTTGGTTGCTGGTGTGATTTTCGCAATGGCGACTTTTGCGGGATCAGCCCCGAAATATGTGTTTCTTTTCATTGGAGATGGCATGTCCACCCCTCAGCGGATGGTGGCGGAAGAGTTTTCGATAAAGATCGGGGGCGGCGAACTCGCCATGAACCGTATGCCTTATCAGTCGAATACGCGTACAAAATCGGCAAACTCCATCATCACGGATTCTGCGGCCGCCGCTACCGCCATCGCATGCGGCAGGAAGACCAACAACGGGATGCTTGGTGTTGCCCCTGATGGAACCCGTCTGGAGTCTGTCGCGGAGGTCGCAAAGGGTAAAGGCATGAAGGTGGGCATAATCACCTCCGTCACTATAAACCATGCCACTCCTGCCGGATTCTATGCACACCGTAAAAGAAGAGGACTTTCCTACCAGATTGCACTTGATCTTGTGGCAAGTGGTTTCGACTATTTCGCCGGTGGCGGTGTAGGCGGGAAGCACGATGACAGGAAAGATCCGGAATATCGTGGAGACGTTTTTGACCTTGCGCGCAAGGCTGGTTATTTGGTGGTGACAAACCGCAAGGAATGGGCTGCGCTCAAACCGGGTTCCAAATCCTGGAGTGTGTTCTCCAGCGGAGCTCTGGATTTTGCAATTGACTTTGATGGTACACAGCCGTCCCTTGCGGAGCTTGTCGTGAAAGGCATAGAGGTGCTTGATTGCGAGAAGGGTTTCTTCATGATGTGCGAAGGCGGCAAGGTCGATTACGCTGGCCATGCCAACGATGCCGCGACGAGCATCAGAGGTATATTGGCTCTTGATGATGCAGTCAAGGCGGCCCTGAAATTCGCTCAGAAGCATCCTGATGAAACTCTTGTCGTCGTTACGGGCGACCATGAGACCGGTGGCATGTCTTTGGGGTTCGCAGGTACAGGTGGAAAGTTCAAGGTTGAATTGCTTGCCGGACAGAAATGCTCCACGGAAAAGTTTTCGTCCATGATAAAGAAGATGCTCCGTGAGGACATCAATCTCGGATTTGACAAGGTCAAGCCTCTTGTTGCGGAGAAGTATGGTCTCTATTTCGGAGACGACCGGGAAAATCCGATGCGGGTGCGCAGCGCAGAGCTGCAGATGCTCAAGGAGGCGTTCGAAAAGGATCGTGAATATGTCAAAAGGCAGGTGGCTGATACAACTGCGCATAATGTTGGCCGACGTTACGTTTTCGCATCCACCGTGAGAGGCGTGCTGGCTGCGAAGGCCGGAATCGGCTGGACTTCCGGTTCCCACACCGCTCTTCCCACTTTGACCACGGCGCAAGGTGCGCGGGCTGATATCATAGTCGTAATGCAGGAGAACACCGACATCTGCAACCGGCTGAAGAAACTGCTGTCGGACTGACAACATGAAAAAGAGAGACTGCATCCCGGTGCTTGCCCTTGCGCTGCTGTGCGTGGTGATGTGGTTAATGCCTTCCGCCCATCCAGTCGCTGATGACAGCGGTGAATCTTTTCGTGCACGTGTTCTTTCTGTCGATGACGGAGATATAACACTTGCCGGCATGCTGGAGTACGGAACTCAGCATCTTGAGGTGGAGGTACTGGACGGTCCCGAGACCGGAAGACGATTCAGGGCAGAGAACGAGCTTCGCGCCCAGCTGGATTTCGACAAAAAGTTCCGCCCTGGCGATACGGCTGTTGTCGTTTGGCCGGAAGGAGGCGTAAAGGAAGGCGAGTCGCTTATTGCAAGGGATCATTGGCGGCTTGGCTGGGGAAGCGTCCTATTTGGATCGTTCTGCGTTCTCATAATCTTGTTTGGAGGCTGGACCGGTACAAAAGCCTTGTTCAGTTTTGTGTTCAGCTGCTTTACGGTGTGGAAGCTTGTCATCCCTCTTTGCCTTGAAGGGTGGAATGCAACAGGTGTTTCGTTCGTTGCCGTATCGGCGTTGACCGCTGTTATAATGTATCTTGTCGCGGGGTGCACCCGAAAGGGCATCACTGCGTTTCTCGGGTCGATGCTGGGTGTCGGCTCTTCGCTCCTACTTGCATGGTTCTTTACAAAGATGATGCATGTGAACGGTGCAACGATGCCGTTCGTTCAGGCATTGCTGTATTCCGGCTATTCATCCCTTGATTTTGCGGACGTGTTCAACGGCGCGGTGATTCTCGCTTCATCAGGAGCCTTGATGGATCTTGCGATGGATATAGCGGCCGGTGTGGATGAAGTCGCCTTACACAGTCCCGGGCTTCCTCGTCGTGAACTTTTCTTGAGCGGACTGCGCATCGGACGATCTGTCGTGGGAACCATGACCACGACTCTTCTTCTTGCGTATTCGGGTGGATACATTACGCTTCTGATGATGTTCGCCGCGCAGGGAACCCCGCCTTGGACTTTTCACAACACCACGCTCGTGTCCGCCGAGGTCGTAAAGACGCTTGTCGGCAGTTTCGGTCTGGTGCTGGTGGCGCCGTTCACGGCGATGATAAGCGCAACGGTAA
>JAFTSR010000317.1 GCA_017467225.1 Clostridia bacterium
ATCATCGCTTGCTCTGAGCTGGTAAAGATCGGTGAGATCCGCCAGGGAATTCGCGACGAGCTTGCTTATACCTCGGATATGATCACGGCCGGTGGCTACACCTACCGTCCCATCGCCGGGAACTCCAAGGCGGAGTACATCGTGTTCGTCGAGGGCGAGGACAAGACCGCAGAGAAAAATTCCAAGCTGCTGGCGATCGCGCTGAGCAACATCAAAAATCTCTACGATGAGAAGTACGACAAGGGCTCGTTTATCAAAAATATCATTTTGGATAACATCCTGCCCAGCGATATTTACATCAAGAGCAAAGAGCTGCACTTCAATACTGAGGAAACACGCGTCGTCTTTTTGATCAAGTTCTTTGGAAAGACCGACGTTCTGCCTTTTGAAATTCTGCAGAATATGTTCCCTGATAAAACGCGCGATTACGTAATCAGTGCCAGCGAGCATGATATCGTCCTCGTCAAGGACATCAAGCCCGACACCGATTCTCGCGATATCGACCGCATTGCAACCAACATCGCCGACACGCTGAGCTCCGAGTTCTACACTAAGGTTTCTATCGGTATTTCTACCATCGTAGACAATATCAAAGACCTGGCAAGAGCCTACAAGGAGGCGCAGATCGCCCTGGAGGTTGGTAAGGTATTCGAGACTGAGAAGAACATCATCAATTATGAAAACCTGGGTATCGGTCGTCTGATCTATCAGCTGCCTACCACGCTTTGCGATATGTTCTTGCAGGAAGTATTCAAGAGAGGCTCTCTGGAGTCGCTTGACCGTGAGACGCTGATGACCATTCAGTGCTTCTTTGAAAACAACCTGAACGTTTCCGAGACCTCCCGCAAGCTGTTCGTTCACCGTAACACGCTGGTTTACCGTCTGGAGAAGATCCGCAAGCTGACCGGCCTTGATCTGCGTGAGTTCGAGCATGCCATCACCTTTAAGGTTGCGCTGATGGTCAAGAAGTATCTTGGCTCCAAGCCCTCTAAATTCTGAGATACATACTCCGAATATTTTTAATATTTCGTCAGTTTGATTTTTACTGCTTTGATATGCGCCATCCGTTGTCGGATGCAGCGTGGGCTGTCGCGCGATGCCTTGTGCTTGCTCGTGCGTCAGCCCATTCGCGCGCGTAAATACCTGCATGGCTCTTGCGCGACGCTATAAAAACAGAAAGAAAAGAATTACGAGGATTTTATGATCAAATTAACTTACGCTATTTATGGAATGAACAGCGATGCCGATCAGGCGCGATTGGAGGAGGCGCTGGCCGCCAAGTATCCGACCATGCGTATCTCGGTCAGCTATCCATGCGCGACGCTGAGCGTGACGCGTGAGGGTGAGGGCAGTAATGAGTTTGACGAGGAATTGCATGCCTTTTGCGAAAAGCAGGGCTTCTCGCTGCAAATTCCGGCAGTTTCCACAAGGCACGTAACTGTCCGTGAGCCGCGGAAAAAGAAGGAGCATGGCGGCATTCCCGTTGCTGTGTTTATCGCTTCCTTGTGCGCGGTGCTGGTGCTCTCCATTCTGCTCACATACACGGCGGCAGCGGCGATGTTCGGCGAAAAACTGCGTGATCTGTATCTGTCCGGCAACGGTCCGCTGATTTCCGGCACGGTAGATGACGGCAGCTACGACGATCTGGATGTTCTGCGTGAAATTTTTGCAGCGTATTCGGTGCACGAACTTAATGATGAAGAAATGGTTACCGCCGTTCTCAAGTCTTACGTGGCAGCGACCGGCGACGTGTACGCCGCTTATTATACCCAGGAGGAGTTGGATGAGCTGTATGCCGACGACTCCGGAGAGATGGTTGGCATCGGTGTCAGCGTGGTCAATACGCAAGTGCCGATCAACGGTGTGAATTACAACCTTCTGACTGTCATCACCACCTATAAAAACAGCCCTGCTATTGAGGCGGGGATTCAACCGGGTGATATTATTTACAGCCTGATTGACGATCAGGGTGAGACGGTCTACGTCGATGCCGTAGGACAGACGCAGGCCATCAATATGATCCGCGGTCTGGAGGGTAGCGAGGTCACGCTGACCGTGCTGCGACCCGAAGGTAAGGACAGCTACACGCCGATCGAGCTGACCATGACGCGCCGCGCCATTGAGATGCATTCGGTGGAGTACCGCGTATGTCATGCAGATGACAAAATTGGTATTGTCGAGATCAGCGAGTTCGATATGACCACGCCGACGCAATTTTGCGAGG
>JAFTSR010000318.1 GCA_017467225.1 Clostridia bacterium
CAACCGCCGCACGGGCGATCGAAATCAGCTGACGCTGACCCTGCGACAGATTGGCACCGTTGCCGCTGAGCACCGTCTGATATCCCTGCGGCAGACGGCGAATAAAGTCATCTGCATTGGCCAGCTTGGCGGCGGCAATGCATTCCTCGTCGGTCGCGTCCAGCTTGCCGTAGCGAATGTTGTCCATCACCGTGCCGGTGAACAGATTGACATCCTGCAGCACAATACCGAGCGAACGGCGCAGATCGTCCTTCTTGATTTTGTTAATATTGATGCCGTCGTAACGGATCTTGCCGTCGGCAACGTCGTAAAAACGGTTGATCAGGTTGGTGATAGTCGTCTTGCCTGCGCCTGTCGCGCCGACAAAGGCAACCTTTTGTCCCGGCTCGGCGTACAGCGTCACGTCGTGCAGGACGATCTTATCCTCCACGTAGCCGAAATCCACGCCCTCCATGCGAACGTCGCCGCACAGACGGGTGTAGGTGACCGAGCCGTCTGCGGTGTGCGGATGCTTCCAGGCCCAGATGCCGGTGCGCTCCTCGCACTCCACAAGCTCCCCGTTCTCCTCACGGGCGTTGACCAGCGTCACGTAGCCCTCGTCGGTCTCGGGAATTTCATCCAGGAGCGTCATGATACGGTCGGCACCTGCCAGCGCCATGACGACCGAGTTGATCTGCTGCGATACGTTGGACACGTTCTGGCAGAACTGGCGCGTCATGCCAAGGAAGGTCACGACCACCGAGATACCCAAGGCGCTGCCGCCGTGGATCAGATTGCCGATGGACAGATTGTACACACCGCTGATCAACAGCGCTCCGCCGGCAAAAGCGACGATGACGTACATGATGTTACCGATGTTACCCATGATAGGCATGAGAATATTGGCAAAGTTATGCGCGCTGGTCATGTCGCGGCACAGCTGCTCGTTCAGACGGTCAAAATCTGCCTCGGTCTCCTTCTCGTGACAGAACACCTTGACCACCTTCTGACCGTGCATCATTTCCTCAACAAAGCCCTCGACCTTGGCGATCGAGCGCTGCTGCTGGATAAAGTAGCGCGCCGAGCGTCCGCCGACGCCCTTGCTGACAAAGATCATGGCTACCACGCCGATAAGCACCACCATAAACAGCCAGATGCTGAAATACATCATGATGCAGGCCAGCGTAATCAGCGTCAGCGACGCCTGGAACACGGTAGGCAGTGACTGCGAGATCAGCTGACGCAGCGTGTCAATATCGTTGGTATAATAGGACATGATATCGCCGTGTGTGTTGGTGTCGAAATACTTGATGGGAAGCGTCTGCATGTGGTCAAACATACGCTTGCGCATGTTGTACAGAAAGCCCTGCGTGATGATGGCGCCAAGTCGCGTGTAGATATACGCGCAGGTCAAGCCGACAACGTACACCCCAACCATGGTCAGCACCGTTGCGATCAGGCGCGGCGAGATGCTCTCATAAATCGCCCAATACTCCGCCGAGGTCGAAGCGCCGCTTGCCTTGACGGTGTTCAGACCCTCCTCACTCAGCGAGGCGATCTGCTCCACGTAAATGGCAGGAGCGACGCTGACCAGAGAAAACAGTGCAATGCACAAAAGCTCTACAAACAGAAGTCCCTTGTAATCCTTGAAAACATAGCCGAGAAGTCTCTTGAGCGTTCCCTTTTTGGCGCGGGGACGGGGCGGCATTGCTTGTTTTTTATCAGCCATTGTCCTCGCCTCCTCCCTTGGTCTGCGACTCAAAGACCTCTCTGTAAATTGCGTTGGTGCGCAGCAGCTCGTCGTGCGTGCCGACGCCGTCGATGCTGCCGCCCTCCATGACCACGATCAGATCGGCATCCTGCACCGAGGAGATACGCTGCGCGATAATGATCTTGGTCGTACCGGGGATCTCCTCGCGGAACGCCTTGCGGATCATGGCATCGGTGTGGGTATCGACCGCGCTGGTCGAGTCATCCAAAATCAGAATTTTCGGCTTTTTGAGCAATGCACGGGCGATGCAAAGGCGCTGCTTCTGACCGCCCGAGACGTTGGCGCCTCCCTGCTCGATGTGCGTATCATAGCCGTCGGGGAAGCCTTGAATGAACTCATCCGCCATCGCCAGGCGACAGATGCGCTGCATCTCCTCATCAGAGGCATCCGGGTCACCCCAGCGCAGATTTTCCTTGATGGTACCCGAGAACAGCACGTTCTTCTGCAGTACGACCGCCACGCTGTTACGCAGCGTTTCGATATCGTAGTCGCGCACGTCGACACCGCCGACGCGCAGTGCGCCCTCGGTCACGTCATACAAGCGCGAAATCAGATTGACCATGGTGGTCTTGGACGAGCCGGTACCGCCGATGATACCGACCGTCTGTCCCGAGGAAATATGCAGATTGATATTCGCCAGCGCCATCTTATCCGCCTCGGCGCTGTAGCGGAAGCTGACGTTCTCAAAGTCGATGCTGCCGTCGGGCACTTGCATGACAGGCTGCTCGCAGTTGTGCAGCGTGGGAAGCTCATCCAGCACCTCAACGATACGGCGAGCGCTCTCACCGGACATGGTGACCATAACGAAAATGACCGAAACCATCATCATGCTCATGAGAATCTGCATGGAGTAGGTGGTCATACCGGACAGCGTACCGAGCTCCATCTCGGTGCCGCCGGTGGAAATGACGATCTTGGCGCAGAAGAAGGAGATCATGATCATGCAAGCGTAGATGCAGAACTGCATGACGGGCGTATTGAGCGCCAAAATCTTCTCAGCGCGGGTGAAATCGTCGCGCACGTCACCCGACGCTGCGGCGAATTTATCCTGTTCATGTTTCTCGCGGACAAAGGACTTGACTACACGCATGCCCTTGATATTTTCCTGAACCGACTCGTTGAGGCGGTCGTATTTCCGGAACACGCGGCGGAACAGCGGCATGACCTTGAAGATGATGCCGAAAAGGCCTGCCGCCAGGATAGGAATGATGACGGCAAACACCCAGGACAGCTGACCGCCCAGCTGGGTGGACATAACGAACGCAAAGATCAGCATAAACGGACAACGGACGGCGGTACGAATGATCATCATAAACGCCATCTGCACGTTGGAAACGTCTGTGGTCAGACGAGTAACCAGCGATGCGGTCGAAAATTTATCAATATTAGTAAAAGAAAAGCTTTGCACACGGTAGAAAAGGTCGTGACGCAGATTTTTTGCGAAGCCGGACGAGGCGATTGCGCAATAATGTCCGGACAGCACGCCCATGGTCAGCGAAAGACCGGCCATGACGATCAAGGCCAAGCCGTATTTTGTGATAACATCCAATCCGCAGCCGCTCTCGATCTCATTGATCAGCTTGGCGGTGAGCAGTGGGATGATACACTCAATGACCACCTCAAGCGAGACGTAAAGCGGTGCCAGAAGCGATGCTTTTTTGTATTCGCGGATGCTTGCCGCGAGTTTTCTCAGCATGAAAATCCCTCCGTTTTTTATATGTTTCGATAACAGTTCAATTTATCATTATAGCACGAATTTATGAACGGTTTGTGGCGAATATGTGAATTTTTAGGCGGTGGGGATTTGGAGAGTGCGAACAGGGCTTTCTAACCGTGATAGATTTATTCTTCACTTCTTTGACGCGCGTCAAAGAAGTGAAGCGAAGAAAACGCGTACAAGGGGACTCCAAGTCCCCTTGTAGATCCCCCGGTTTGTGCGCGTTCTGTACGTATGGGCCTAAACTTTTTAGGGAGGCGGCTTCGCAGAAGCCGCGATGTTTGGCGGTTTCGCTTGCGAAATGACGCCGTTTAGGCGGCAAGGCAAACTCGCCGTTTCGACGCAGTCGAAACATTGCTTCAGCTGCTATCCCTTGGTGCGGTGGGAATGGCGAGCCAGGTGGGGGGTGTTCCCTTCCCGTTCCAACGCAAAGCATTTTATTCGCCTATCTTGTGGGGTAGCGAAGCGGCGCGAGGGGAGTGAATGACACGCCGGTGGCGTGTCAGAGCCCGAGCG
>JAFTSR010000319.1 GCA_017467225.1 Clostridia bacterium
TGAGGTTCGTGAGGCTCGCCAGTGGATCGACGCTGTTATCAACGATAAGACGCCCTGCGTCACGCCCGAGCAGGCTTACACCGTAACTCGCATCCTGGAGGGTATCTATACCTCCGCAAAGACCGGCGAGGCTTACTACTTCTGATCCCGACATAGCAAAATCATATGACCGACCATTCTTCGCAAGCCCTGCCCATCGCACCGCAGTACATTTTGGACTTCGAGCAGATGGGACTTGGCATGTTCGTGCATTTCGGTCTGTATTCTCAGCTGCGTAAGGGCGAATGGGTCAAACACCTGCATCACATCGATGACGCGGATTATATGCCGCTGGTGGATACCTTCAACCCCGTCAGCATGGCAGAGATCGTCCGCGTGGCGCAGTCGGCAGGCTGTAAATATATCTGCCTGACCACGCGCCACCACGACGGCTTCTCGCTGTACGACACCTGCGGTCTGAATGATTACGACGCACCGCATGCCTTGGCCGGCCGCGATTTGGTGCGTGAATTTGTGGACGAATGTCGCAAGGCAGACATCGTTCCCTTCTTCTACCACACCACGCTGGACTGGCATCATCCCGATTTCAACAACGATTTCGAGGCGTATCTGGCATATCTGCGCCAAAGCGTCGAGCTGCTTTGCAAAAACTACGGTAAGATCGGCGGCTTGTGGTTTGACGGCAACTGGAGCCGTCCGAATGACGACTGGCAGGAGGACGCCCTGTATTCCATGATCCGCCGCCTCCAACCCGAGGCGATGATCATCAATAATACCGGTCTGCATAAGCGCGGCGAAAAAGGGAACGAATACATCGACTCCCTGACCTACGAGCGCGGCCTGCCCACGCCCATCGACCGTACCGGCATGACCAAATACGTCGCCGGCGAGATGTGCGAAACGCTCAACGACCACTGGGGCGACGCCGACGATCTCAACTTCAAACCGATCAAGCAAATTTTGGAGGAGATCTGCGACTGCCGCAAGGTCGGTGCCAACATGCTGCTCAACATCGGCCCGGCCGGTGACGGCACCGTGCCGACCATGACGCGCGCAACCATGGAGACCATCGGTCAGTGGATGAAGATCTACGGCCGCGCTATCTACAACGGCCGGCCCTATATCGCCGTCAAAGGTGTGAGGGACTTCGTGCTGCGCGACGCCACGGACGACTCGCTGTTCTATCTGTTCAAATACGACCTGAGCTGCGGCGGTGACGTCAACGTCACGGTAGCAAACGGCGGCAGCGGCGTTACCATCTTCGACGGCTTTGTACCCGACGTTGCATCCGTGCAATGGATAGACAACGGCCAGCCCTTGGATTTTATCAAGGAGGGCGACACACTGAAGGTGGCATGCTCCCGATATCCCTACGGTCAGAACCATTGCGTCCGCGTCGCTGAGATTAGAACCAAATCACAAAAATAAATCAACAGGTGAAATTACTATGAAACTGAGTGTTTTAGCAAATCTTTACGGAACAAAAACGCTGGATGAGACTCTCAAAATTCTCTCCGACCTCGATGTTCATACCGTTGAGATCGGTGCCGGCGGTTACCCCGGCAAGGCACATTGCAACCCTGCAGAGCTGCTTGCCGATCAAAACAAGTACGACGAGTTTATCGCTACCCTGCAAAAGTACGATATGACCGTCTGCGCGCTTGCCGCTCACGGCAACCCCGTGCACCCCAATGCCGAGATCGCCAATATGTTCGACACGGATTTCCGCAACGCCGTCCTGCTGGCTGAAAAGATGGGTGTTGACACCGTCATCACCTTCTCCGGCTGTCCCGGCGACTGCGCCACGGCCAAGTACCCCAACTGGGTCACCTGCCCTTGGCCCGAGGACTTCCTGGCCATTCTTGAATGGCAGTGGAACGAGGTTCTGATCCCCTACTGGGTCAAGACCGCTAAGTTCGCACTGGAGCATAAGGTCACCCACATCGCTTTCGAGATGCATCCCGGCTTCTGCGTTTATAATCCCGAGACCGTCCTCAAGCTGCGTGCTGCCGTCGGCGCTATCGCAGGCAAGGAGGTAGGCGAGGTTCTTGGTGCCAACTTTGACCCCTCTCACCTGATTTGGCAGGGAATGGATCCCGTTGCGGCAATTCGTGAGCTGAAGGGTGCGATCTACCACGTTCACGCAAAGGACACCAAGATCGATACCTACAACACCGCAAAGAACGGCGTTCTGGATACCAAGCACTACAGCGACGAGCTGAACCGCGCATGGGTATTCCGTACCGTTGGCTACGGCAACAACGAGACCTATTGGAGAGACCTTGTTTCCAATCTCCGTCTTTGCGGCTACGACAGAGTTCTTTCCATCGAGCACGAGGACAGCGTAATGTCTATCGACGAGGGACTCCGCAAGGCTATCAGCTTCCTGAAGGATATCATCATCGAGGAAGAGAAGCCTACTACAATGAGCTGGGCGTAAGAGCTATAATTGCCCTATGGGCAAGTTATCAGTTTAGATATTCTTCGCATAGTTATGATTGGCTTCGCCATGCTTAA
>JAFTSR010000320.1 GCA_017467225.1 Clostridia bacterium
GGAAGCCGGCAAGATAAGCCGTGTAGACCTCGCCGATCGAGACAACATCAGCGCCCATGTTCTCCTCGCGGATGATTTCATAGATGCGCTTGAAGCAAGCGGCCTTGCCGGCGTACAGCGGCATGGCACTCTCGCCAAAGGCCTCGCGCATGGCGTTCACATAGGTGCGGCAATTGTGGCGGATGCGATCCTCGTCCATCAGATAGAGGGGGGAGCCGTATTTTTTGAGCAGCTCGACGGTGCTTCGTCCGGCAAAGTACAGCGTATTATCCTTAACGGAAAGATTGTTACAAATCATGATAAGCGTCCTTAGTTTCAATTTAATCGATCAGAGATTTCATGTCGTACAGTCCGGCACCTTGCTTGACCAGAAAGGCGGCAGCAGCGACGGCGCCCTCGGCAAACAGCGAGCGGCTGTGTGCCTCGTGCTTGATGGTGATGGTCTGGGAGTCGGTACCGATCAGCACCTCGTGCTCACCGATGATGTTACCCATGCGAACTGCGTGGATGCCGATCTCCTCCGGCGTGCGCTTGGCCATACCGGCACGGCCGAGCAGCAGCTGCGCCTGAGCGCGTACTGTTTTGATGGCGTTGGCGATCATCAGCGCCGTGCCGCTGGGAGCGTCTACCTTGCGGTTGTGATGCTTCTCGACAATTTCAATATCGGCGTCGGGCATGGCAGCAGCAGCTTTCTTGGCAAGCTCGACCAAAAGCGCAACACCAAGAGAGTAGTTGGCGGAGTAGAACACGGGAATTTTCTCGGCAGCAGCGCGGATCATATCCATTTCCTCCTCGGTCTGACCGGTGGTCGCAACGACAAGAGGAATGTTATGTGCCACGGCGTACTCTGTCAGCGTTGCCGTTGCGCTGTGGTGAGAAAAATCAATGATGCAATCCGCCGTGACATCCACCTCGGAGAGTGTGCTGTAGCAGGGAATAGACCCTTGCGTCGGATTGGGATCAACACCACCGACGGCGACAGTGTCGCGATAGCCGGTATTGACGGTGGCCAGTACCTGCTGACCCATGCGACCGCTCATGCCGCATATTAAAACACGAATACTCATTATTTATACTTCCTTTGGTTCAGAATCAAACGTTCACGCCGGCATCTCTCATGCAGCAAAGCAGCTTTTCGCGATTGTCGTCCTCCATGACGGTCAAGGGCAGGCGGATTTCGTCGCCGCAGAAGCCCATGGCGTGCATTGCAGCCTTGACGGGAATAGGATTGACCTCGCAGAACAGCGCGTTGATCAGAGGCAGAAGCTGCAGCTGCAGCGCACGGCTCTTGGCGACGTCACCGGCGAAGAAGGCGTCGCACATGGCAACCGTCTGGGCGGGGAGAACGTTGGACAGCACCGAAATGACACCCTGACCGCCCAGCGCGAGGATGGGAACGATCTGGTCGTCGTTACCGGAGTAGATGTCCAGCTTGCCCTGGGTCAGCGCAGCCAGCTCCGCGATCTGCGAAATATTTCCGCTGGCTTCCTTGATCGAGGTGATCATGGGATGCTCGGCAAGCGCAGCTGCCGTCTTGGGAAGAATGTTGCAGCCGGTGCGGGAGGGAACGTTATACAGAATGATAGGCTTGTCGGAAGCGTCTGCTATGGCGGTAAAGGAGGTGATCAGACCCTTCTGCGTTGCTTTGTTATAGTAGGGCGTGACCAGAAGCATAGCGTCAGCGCCGACTTCGCAGGCATAGCGGGTCAGGTCGATGGCGTAGGCGGTGTCGTTGGAGCCGGTGCCGGCAATGACGGGAACCTTGCCGCCAACGCGCTCAACCGTATAGCGAATGACCTCGCGGTGCTCCTCGTCGGTCAGCGTAGATGCCTCACCGGTGGTGCCGGCGGCGACGATGGCGTTGATGCCCTGGGCGAGCTGCCAGTCGATCAGCTTGCCGTAAGCCTCGTAATCGACGGTACCCTCACGCATGGGTGTGACAATGGCGGTGGCGGCTCCGCGGAAAATGGGTTGATTGCTCATAAGATAAATCTCCTTTTCGATGAAATGTAAATTTTGGTAGGGGATGAAAAAAGGTGACTGCCGATCTCGCAGCCACCTTCATTTAACAAACATTCCGCCCGAACCCCCAATTTCGGAAAAACGGAAATGTGTCTGTTCAATATCAAGATAGCACTCCGCATCTCTGCGACAACAACACGAATCTTATTTCCTGTTGCCAGCACGTTCCTTGTACCGCGGAACGCCTTCGGCACCTGAACCTTTCGCTCCACCTGCCCGGTCGGCATTGACAGTGTGAGGTACTGATTTCATAGTGCGCCTCTATCGGTTATGGGTATTGTAACATAAAGGAACCGTTTTGTCAAGACTTCTTTTCGAAAAAAATCAAAATTTTAAGAAATTTTAATAACTTTTTCGAAATTATAGCCTTACAGCGTGGCAGCCATGACGGCTTTGATGGTATGCATGCGGTTTTCGGCCTCGGCGAACACCAAAGAACGCTCGGATTCAAAGACATCGTCGGTGACCTCCATAGCGTCACGATCGAAGCGCAAGCCCATCTCACGACCGACGGTGGTGTTCATATCATGATAGGCGGGCAGGCAGTGCATGAACACGGCTTGCTCTCCTGCGGCGGACATCAAAGCTGCGTTGACCTGATACGGCGACAGCTCACGGATGCGCTCCTCCCATACCTCGACCGGCTCACCCATGGAGACCCAAACGTCGGTATAGATAACATCGGCATTCTTGACGGCTGTCATAGGATCCTCGATGAAGCGCAGCACAGAGCCGCTTGCCGCAGCAAGCTTTTGACATTGCTCGATCAGAGCCGGGTCAGGGAAGTAAGCCGCCGGCGCACAGGCGGTGAAGTTCAATCCCATCATGGCACAGCCGACCATCAGGGAGTTACCCATATTGTAGCGAGCGTCTCCCATGTATACAAAGTTTATGCCGCGGAGCTTGCCGAAGTGCTCACGTATGGTCAGAAAATCGGCAAGAATCTGTGTGGGGTGGAATTCGTTGGTCAGACCGTTCCATACGGGTACTTTAGAATATTTTGCCAGCGTTTCCACGATCTCCTGGCCGTAGCCACGGTATTCAATACCGTCGTACATGCCGGCAAGCACGCGCGCGGTGTCGGCGATGCTTTCCTTTTTGCCGATCTGCGAGCCGGTGGGATCAAGATAAGTCGTGCCCATGCCGAGATCGTGCGCTGCAACCTCAAAGGAGCAGCGGGTACGTGTGCTGGTCTTTTCGAAAATCAAAGCAACGTTTTTACCCTCGTGCATGCGGTGAGGAATGCCGGCCTTTTTCTTGGCCTTCAGCTCGGCAGCAAGATCAAGAAGATATGTAATTTCTTCTGGCATATAGTCCAGAAGCTTGATAAAATTGCGTCCCTTGAGAGATGTATTAATGTTATGTTACTTTCCGTTCTGCGTGTATAAAAACAGTATTCATCAAAAGAATAAAGTATTATATCACATCCGTGTATTCTTGTCAAGTGTCGGTTTGCATAAGATTTCGTTAAAATCCGACATAAACGCAATCAATTGAAATAATATCCAGAAAATGAAGCAACAGAATTTGCATTTCTTCTTGACAAAGCGGAAAGGATTTGATATAATGTATTGAATATTATATTTGGAGGGTAAACCCATGTTAGTTTCCGCAGCAGAAATGCTGAAAAAAGCAAAGGCCGGTCATTATGCGGTCGGTCAGTTCAATATCAATAACCTGGAATGGACCAAGGCTGTCCTGACCACGGCGCAGGAGTGCAATTCTCCCGTCATCCTGGGTGTTTCCGCAGGTGCAGGCAAGTATATGGCCGGCTTCAAGGTCGTAGCCGATATGGTCAAGGCCATGATCGAGTCCTTGAACATCACCGTTCCCGTTGCCATCCATCTGGACCACGGCACCTACGAGGATTGCTACAAGTGCATCAAGGCAGGCTTCTCTTCCATTATGTTTGACGGTTCTCACTACCCCATCGAGGAGAACATCGCAAAGACGCAGGAGCTGGTCAACGTTGCTCACGCGCTGGGTCTGTCCATTGAGGCAGAGGTCGGCTCGATCGGCGGCGAGGAAGACGGCGTTGTCGGTATGGGTGAGTGCGCTGATCCCGAGGAGTGCAAGAAGATCGCAGACCTTGGCGTAGACATGCTGGCTGCCGGTATTGGTAACATCCACGGCAAGTATCCCGCAAACTGGA
>JAFTSR010000321.1 GCA_017467225.1 Clostridia bacterium
AAGAGTGACCCTCTCTTTGCAATCTCCGCTTATGGGTTTCACCCCTAAGAACCCCAAGCTGTCGCGCGCTACACACAAAAAATGCTATCGCATTTTTTGCTCAGACGCACGCGGTTGTCGCAGAGAGAAAACTTTGCTTTCGCCGTTTAAAGAAAACGGCGAAAACGGAGAAATTTTTGTGGGTAGAATGACTTTTATCTTTCTTTTGGGGCAGGGGCCCCAATAGGAAAAGCGGTTCGTTCGGACAGAACAGAACCGCTCAAAATATTGCAAACAAATCTTTTTTCAAAAGTTTTTGGAAGTCCAGAAACCTTTTTTCAAAAAGGTTTCTGGCGGGTGCAGGGCAGAGCCCTGCTCACCTTCTCATCTTCTCCTCATACTGCGGCAGAATCTTCTCGATCAAACTAGCCCTCTTGATCTTCTTGGAGCTGTTCTTGGGAAACTCCTCACGGTAGTGAATATACATGCACATGTGCTTGTAGCTCTGTACCGTCGCATTGACCGACTCCAGGGCAGCCGAGAGCGCAAGCTCCACCTGCTCCTCGCTCACCTCGCCTCCCGAAAGCTCACGCAGCCGATCCATGTCCGGACGCAGAAGGGCTACAATGTCGTAGTCCTTTTTCTTTTCGTTCATAATGCCGACAACAACCGCCTCGGCAACAGCGTCCGAACGACACAGATGCGCCTCCAGCTCCTCGGGGAAAATGTTCTTGCCGTTGTAGGTCACAATGACGTTCTTTTTGCGGCCGGTGATGTGCAAAAATCCACGCTTGTCAATATAGCCGAGGTCGCCCGTGTAGAACCAGCCGCCGTGCTTGACGGCCGCCGTTGCCTCGGGCATATTGTAATAGCCCAGCATGACGCCCTCGCTACGCACGCAGATCTCTCCCGTGCCGTCCTCGGCGGCATCCGCAATGCGGAGCTGACCCTCCGGCAGCGCAAGTCCTGCCGCGCTGTCCTCAAAATAATCGCTGTGATTGACCGCAGCCAAGGGGGAGCATTCCGTAAGTCCGTAGCCCTGAATGGCGTGGAAGCCAAGGTCGCGCAAGCCCTTGAGAATGGCGGGATCGATGCCCGCACCGCCCGATACCATCAGTCGGATGCGACCGCCAAAGGTCTCGTGAATTTCGGCAAACAGCTTCTTTCTCGCCGCCTGCCGCGCAGACAGAGGACGGATCGGCTCGGTCAGCGCAATGGCCGTGCGCACCTTTTTCTCCATGCCTTTTTTGCGGATATTGGTCCAGATTTTCTGATAGACGGTTTCCAGCAGCAGCGGCACGCAGAGAATGGCCGTCGGGCGCACCGTCTTCATTTCCTTCATTAAATAACGCAGACCGGTCGAGAAGGCGACCTGCGCACCCGAGCACAGCGAGCAAAGAAAGCCGATGGTGCATTCATACACGTGGTGAAGCGGCAGCACCGATAAGAGCACGTCGTGCTCGTCCTCGTAGACCATCATCAAGGCGTTGCGCACGTTGGAGTACAGATTGCGCTGCGACAGCATAACGCCCTTGGAGGCGCCCGTCGTGCCCGACGTGAAAATAATGGACGCCACGGCATCCTCGTCAATGGGCGCATCCAGCGCGCCACGCTGTCCTGCGTCGAGCAGCGCCGCACCGCGAGCGAGCCAGTCACCGAGCTCCGAGAAGGGAATGCGGATGGCGTCGCTGCACATGCCGTCGAACTTTGCCGAGAGTGTGTCGCTGTAGACAATAACGGCGGGCTTGGTCATGTCGATCACGTTCTGCACGTCGCCGGCGGCCATCTCCTTGTCCAAGGGAACCACGGTCGCCGCGGCGGTCATGGCGGTCATATACGCGACCACCCAGGCGTAGCAGTTCTCGCCGCTGACCAGAATTTTCTGACCGGCAAGCGGCTTTCCGCTTGCCTTTTGCAGCTCGTCGTCCAGCGCCAGGCAAAGGGAGTTGACGTCGCGTCCGTACTGCGCAAAGGTGTAGCTGCGCCAGTTGCCGCTCTCGTTTTGCGAAAAGGCGATATTCTCTCCGTAAAGCGTGGCGGAGGTCGTGAGCATTTCGCGCAGGTTTTCTATATGCCGCACCTTATGCGGCGTGTAGGCTTGTTTCATGATGTGTTCCGACCGTTGGTCGTTCCTTCCTCTGTGTCATTTGGTTATCAGTGATAACTTTGATAAAAACATTATACCATACCGCAGAGAAAAAATCAAGAGTTCTATACAAATTTACGATTTGTTCACCCATTCGTGCCGGATTACGCCCGATCAACCGTGACAACCGTACGATACGAGGGATCGATGGTCTGCACGGCCAGGGCGATGCGCTCGCAAAGCTCCTTTTCGGTCAGCTCCAGTTCAAAAGGCGCGGCGACGTCAAAGATGAGGTTGCTGTGCGTCGAACCGCGGACAAAGCGGAAATCATGCATACTGATGCGCGGGTCGATGACGTGCAGCAGCGTCTGCACGGTGGCGTGCAGCTTATCGACCTCGGCGTCTCCGATGACGATGGGGTCCATATGGACGGTGGCGAGAATGCCGCAATCCTCGTGCAGCTGCTTTTCGATGCAATCGATCATATCGTGCATATCAAAGACGTTACGGCTGCCGTCCACCTCAACGTGCAGCGAGGCGACGGTACGGCCGGGGCCGTAATTATGCACCATCATATCGTGGATGCCCAGCGCGTCGGGGTACTGTGCGACGACGGCGCGGATGGCGTCCAGCGTCTCGGCGGAGGGTGCCTCACCAAGGATGGCGTTTTTGGCGTCGTTGAGCACGCGTCCGCCCGCGACGAAGATGAGCACGGCGACGGCGATACCGACGTAGGCGTCGATATCGATATCAGTCAGGCGGTAGAAGATCATGGAGAGCAGGACGGCGGTGGTTGCGGCGGCATCGGAGAGCGAGTCGACCATGGTTGCGCGCAGGGTATCGGAGTCGATCTTCTTACCGATGGCGCGGTTAAACAGCCCCAGCCAGACCTTGACGGCGACAGAGACCATCAGGATGATGATGGTCAGGGTATGGAAGACAGTGGGGGAGGGGTTGAAAATTTTGGAGATAGAGTCACGGAGCAGCTCATAGCCGATGACCATGATGATCATGGAGACGATCAGCGAGGTGACGTATTCCATACGGGCGTGACCGAAGGGGTGGTGGCGGTCGGCCTCCTTGGCGGCCATACGGCAGCCGAGAAGAGCCAGCAGCTGGGAGCCGGCATCGGAGAGGTTATTCATGGCATCGGCGCAGATAGCGACCGAGTGGGAGATGGTACCTGCGAGAAGCTTGAAGGCAAACAGCAGGAGGTTAAGGACAATACCGACGGTGGAAGCCAGGGTAGCGTAGGCGCTACGGGTTTGGGGATTGGCGGTATCGGTGGGGTTATGGATGAAGAGTTTACAGAGCAGGGAGGTCATAAGGTATCCTTTCGGGGGGAGATGATTTAGGGAGTGCGAACATAGCGTTCTATATGCAAAAATTTTTGAAAATTTTAGTCTAACCGGTAGGGGGCGGCGCCTTCGACGCCCCGTTGGAGTGAGAGGGGGGCTGAATTAAGATTGTGCGAAGAAAACGTTCATAAGGGCTCTGCCCTTATGTATCCCGTTGGTGGTCGCGCGTTACACGCAAAAAACGCTATCGCATTTTTTGCTAAACACGCGCGGCTTGAGCAGAGTGCAGACTTTGCTTTCGCCGCCTCAAAAAGGACGGCGAAAACGGAGAAATTTCTACGGGAAGAACATCAATCCTGTAGGGACAGGCCTCCCGGACTGTCCGTTCCAATGCGAAACAAATTATTTTCACCTAACATATGGGGCAGGGGCCCCATATGGCATATCGTTCCGTTCGGACAGAACAGAACCGCTAAAAATTCAGCCAAAAAATTTCCCCAAAAGTTTTTGGGGTTCCAAGGGGTCTTTTTTCAAAAAGACCCCTTGGTCGCCGAAGGCCTTGGGCAGCGCCCCTTGTCTTAAAACCTAAAATACAGGAACGGATTATACGACGAATCGACGAGGTAAGCGGTGCACAGGACGAGGGCAGAGAGGGATAGGACGATGGTGAAGGCCTCAGACAGGACCGGTGCGCGGTCACGCAGGCGGTTCCAGACGCGTTTAGGCAGCGGTGTGGATGCCAGGCACAGGGCGACTAGGAGCAGCGCGTTGCGGGAGAGCTCGTACCAAAGAGCGCCGTTTGCCAGCGGTGCACCGCCAAACATCGCCGCGCCGTACGCCAGCGCGTGGGAGAGGTCAAGCGTTGCCACCGAGCCGTCAAACACAAAGAGATAAAAGCTGAAGACGGCGACGGCCAGCGTCCAGACGTGTCCGACCACGGCAGGCGCGCGCTGCAAAAACTTGCCAAGGAAGGCACGCTCCAGCGCGAGGATGACAAAGAAAAACAGTCCCCACAGGATATAGTTCCACGCCGCGCCGTGCCAAAGGCCGGTCAGGAGCCAGACGATCAGCATATTGAGGTAGGTTCGACCCGTGCCGCGGCGGTTACCGCCCAGCGGAATATAGACGTAGGCGCGGAACCAGGAGGTCAGCGTCATATGCCAGCGCCGCCAGTAATCCGACACGGTACGAGCGACAAAGGGATAGTTGAAGTTTTCGGGAAAATGGAAGCCGAGGATACGGCCAAGTCCGATGGCCATATCGGAGTAGCCGGAGAAGTCAAAGTAAATCTGGAAGGTGAAAAAGATGAGGCCGAGCCAGGCGCCAAGGGCGGTTTGCTGCGCGGCGGGGATGTCGCGGAAATGCTCCCAGACGGCGCCGGCGCTATTGGCAAGCAGCACCTTTTTGGCAAGTCCGCAAAGGAAGATGCGCGTGCCGGCGTTGACGTCCTCCATGCGGTGGATACGGGTCTGCAGCTCGCGCTCGACGTCGGAATAACGGACGATAGGGCCGGCGATCAGCTGCGGAAACAGTGTGACGTAAGCGCCGAAGGTGATGGGGTTTTTCTGCGCCTGCACCTCTCCGCGATAGATGTCGATGACGTAAGACAGCGCCTGGAAGGTATAGAACGAGATACCGATGGGCAGGACGATCTGCAGCACCGGCAGGGAGGACAGTGCGGGGACGAGGCGGAGGTTATCAAAGACAAAGCCTGCGTATTTGAAAAAGGCGAGCAGGCCGACATTGATGACAACGGCGGCGACGAGTGTGGCTTTTTTAGCGCGGAGCATATCTTTTTTATGATAGCGGTCGATCAGAAGGCCTGCTGCGTGATCGACGGCGATGGTGGCGATCATGAGAAAGACGTAGACGGGCTCACCCCAGCCATAGAAGGCGAGGCTGGTGAGCAGCAGGGTGAGGTTACGGGCGCGGCGCGGCACGAGGAAGTACACGCCAAGCGTGAGGATGAGGTAGGCGAAGAGAAATTCGAGGGATGAGAAGAGCATGGGTGACCTCCTTTCGTTGGGGATGATTTAGATTGTGCGAACAAAGATTTCTATCCTTAGATGGTTTGTTGTACATTTCTTTGACGCGCGTCAAAGAAACGAACCAAAGAAAACGCGTACAAAGGGGGCTCTGCCCCCTTGTAGATTCCCCGGTGGTCGCGTGCTACACGCAAAAACGCTTCCGCGTTTTTGCTAAACGCACGCGGTTGCTGCATAGCAAAAACTTTGCTTTCGCCGCCTCAAAAAGGACGGCGAAAACGGAGGAACTGTTGCCAGGATGTACTGCGTTCTTCCCCTTGCGTCATCCTGAGCGGAGCGCGGCGAAGCGCGCGTAGTCG
>JAFTSR010000322.1 GCA_017467225.1 Clostridia bacterium
CCGAAAAGGTCAGCCCCAAGGCCATCAAGTCCATCGAAACCGCACTGCGCAAGATGGAGCGCACCACCATCGATATCGACCGCACCGAGCAGTTCCGCGCTGCCGGCATTATCGCCACGCAGGACTCCCAGGCGGTCATCTCGGAGAAAATGATCAACCTGCGCGCCATCCGCGTGCGCACCGGCGGCGTCACCAAAACGGCCTACCGTATTCTCAATATTCCGATCGTGTATTCCTACTCGCTGCTTGAGGATCAGGTGCTCTCGGTTCCGCGTGAGCTGCTCAACACCAAGGACGTGCTGCGCTCCAGCGAGTCGATCATGATGATCCGCTACAGCCTCTTGCGCTGGATCGAGACCATGAAGCGCTTCCCGGACGAGTCGGATAACATTATCCGCTATGAGGCGTTGTACAATCTTCTGGGAAATCCGCCCGAGCGGCAGGCCAAGGCGGCCATCCGCTCCAACACGGTCAAGCTGCTGGATAACTACGTCAAAATGAATTACATCGCAGGCTACAGCCAGTTCAAACACGGCGCCGTCATTGTCGGCGTCAAGATCCAGCTCAATCCCGGCGACAGGGCAACCATTGACGCCGAGGCGGAGGAGGACGCATGAGCGCGCGCCTGACGCTCCCCGCCGAGCTGCACCAAGCCTACGGCGCTATCCTTGCCGAGGAATTGGTGCCGGCGATGGGCTGCACCGAGCCGATCGCGCTGGCGTATGCCGCGGCCATTCTTGCCCGGACGCTCGGACAGGCTCCCGACGCACTTGACGCTGCGGTCAGCGGCAATATCATCAAAAACGTCAAAAGCGTCGTCGTTCCCATGACGGGAGGTCTGCGCGGCATCGAGGTCGCGTTGGCGGCAGGGCTGCTGTCGGCACAGCCGGCAATGAAATTGGAGGTTCTGCGTGTGCTGGGCGCGGATGCCAAGGAGCGCATCGGTGCGCTGCTGCGCAGCTGCAACATGGAGGTCAGGGAGCTTGACACCCCCCACGCCTTCGATCTTTTGCTGACAGGGCAGAGCGGTGAGCACGTCTGTCGCGTCCGCATTACCGGCTTCCATACCAACGTTACCGAGGTAACGCTGGACGGCGAGGACATCACCGCCCGTTACGCGCAGAGCGATTGCGCCGCGCACATGGACGGCGGCGACAGCCGCACCGACCGAAGCCTTTTGACGGTCGAGAATATCGTAACGTATGCCGAGGAATGTGACCTGACGCCGCTGCGTCCGCTGCTTATGCGTCAGATCGAAATGAATACCGCCATTGCCGAGGAGGGTCTGCGCGGCGAGTACGGCGCGGCCATCGGCAAGCTGCTCTGGCAGGGCGGCGCGGCCTCGCTCAAGGATCGCGCACGCGCGTATGCCACGGCCGGCTCGGATGCCCGTATGTCGGGCTGTGAGCTGCCGGTCTGCATTCTCTCAGGCAGCGGCAACCAGGGCATGACCGCCTCCTTGCCCGTGATCGTGTACGCCCGTGAGCTGGGCGTGGACGAGGACACGCTGCTGCGTGCACTCATTGTCTCCGATCTGATCACGGTGCATCAGAAGACCGGCATCGGTACGCTGTCGGCCTACTGCGGTGCCATCAGCGCAGGCTGCGGCTGCGGCGCGGGCATCTGTTATCTCTACGGCGGTCGCTTTTATGAAATCGCACATACCGTTGTCAACGCGGTGGCCATTTTGTCCGGCACCATTTGCGACGGTGCCAAGCCCTCGTGTGCAGCCAAGATCGCCATGGCGGTCGAGGCAGGCATTATGGGCTTTGAGATGAACCGCGCCGGGCGCGAGTTCGTCGGCGGCGACGGCATTGTGCAAAAGGGCATTGAGAACACCATCCGCAACGTCGGGCGACTGGCGCGCGACGGCATGACCCAGACCGATCGGCAGATCATTCGCATCATGCTGGGGGAGGAAAATCGGTGAGCCGGCGACCCGTCTGCCGCACGACGGCAGGGAAGTGGCTGCTTTGCGGCTCGCTGATCGCGACGCTTTTGGTGCTGTGCTTTATCTTTGGAAACTCGCTGCAGGACGGCGAGCGGAGCATGCAGACCAGCGGCGCGGTGGTTGAGGTAGTCAAGCCGATCGTTGACCCGAAGGACGAGATCGAGGACGAGATCTTTTCCACCATCATTCGTAAGCTGGCGCATTTTACCGAGTTCTTTTGGCTGGGCATGGCCGCCTTTGGCGTGCTGATTGGCGCTTCGCTGCAGGAGCTTCGGCATCGACCGACGCGCAGCGGCGTGCTGCTGTTTTTGCTTCTTTGCGCCGTGGCAGATGAATTTTTGCAGAGCTTTACCGGGCGCACCTCGTCGGTCAGGGACGTGCTGATCGATTTCGGCGGCGCTTTGAGCGGCTTGCTGCTCACATACCTTGCTGTGCGCGGCGTGAGATGGCTGTGCAGAAAGCGATGTGCCAATAAATGAAAAAATCCTCGCTTGAGCAGTTGAGCGGGGATTTTTGCGTAGGGAGCGGGGGAAGGGATTTTAGATGGTGCGAACAAAGCGTTCTATCCATAATGGATTTATTGTTCATTTCTTTGACACACGTCAAAGAAACGAACCAAAGAAAACGTGCATGGGGGAGAGCCCCCATGTCCCCCCTCTTTCGCGTGTTACACGCAAAAAACGCTGTCGCATTTTTTGCTAAACACACGCGGTTGTAGCATAGCAAAAACTTTGCTTTCGCCGTTTCAAAAAAACGGCGAAAACAGCGGGGAGCTCTACGGGAAGAAGGGTAAAAAAGCCGAACACTTGTGCACCGCACCCAGGGATAGCAGCGAAGCAGTCTCCCTAACGACTTTAGGCCCATACGGACAAAATGCGCACAATCTCGGGGGGATATACAAGGGGGTCTCCCCCTTGTACGCGTTTTTTTCGGTTCACTTTTTTGGGGCGTGCCAAAAAAGTGAACAACAAACCTACAAAGGTTAGAAAGTCTTGTTTGCACAATCTAAATCCCCTCCACCCCGTGACCACCCCCTCCCAAACATCGTGATTATAGGTGAAGGACCTTCACCACCCCGAAAGGAGCTGACACCATGACCAACCCCAAAATCACCGACCAAGCCATCGTCGAGCTGTTTCTCTCCCGCGATGAGAGGGCAATGCGCGAGAGCCAAGACCGCTATGCCGCCTATTGCCAAACCATCGCACGCCGGATCCTTGGGAACGAGCAGGACGCCGAGGAATGCGTCAACGATACCTGGCTGCGTGCCTGGCAGTCCATCCCACCGCACCACCCGCAAAACCTTGCCGGCTTTCTCGGCAAGCTGACGCGAACGCTGGCCATCGATCGCCTGCGCACCCAAAACCGCCTCAAGCGTGGCGGCGGCGAGGTCGCCGTGGCGCTGGATGAGCTGGCGGACTGCGTGCCGGATAGCGCCGAGCACCCCGACGCGTGGAGCGACGACCTGGTGCTGCGCGAGACGCTGCAGGACTTTCTTGCCCGGCAGCCCGAGACGACGCGCACCGCCTTTGTCATGCGGTATTTTTATACCATGGATATCAAGGAGATCGCGCGAGAGATGGGCTGGGGGGAGAGTCGCACCAAAATGCAGCTGCTGCGCACCCGTGAGGCGCTGCGCGCGCACCTGCAAGAGCAGATGCTCCTGTAATAAACATCACGAAAGGGAGAGTGTATATGAAAAACCAACGCAGTGAACAGTTATTTGATGTGATCGGGACTTTGCCCGAGGATATGATCGCCGCCGCCGCGCCCACGGGCAGAGCCAAAATTCTCCGTACCCGCCGCCTTGCCACCGCCGCCGCTTGCCTTGTCTGCGCCTGCGCCGTCGGATTTGGCGCGTGGAGTGCCGGCGTGTTCGGCGCAGACCCTGAGATCGGGAAAAATCCCTACGGCGAGGAGTCCATGAGTCCCGAGGGAGCAGAGCCTGCCCCCTGGCGCTCTTGGGACAGCCTGCCCACCGGGGAGCAGTATCCGTATCTGACGTGGGATGGCAGGGAATACAGCAGCCAGACACCCCTGACCGGCGGCGCGACCTTAGGCGAGTCGCTGGGCGAGATCACCGTCCGCGGCTATAACGAGCAGACAGGGAAGCACGTAAAAATGCAAGCCACATTGCACCGCCTTTTGGATGTGAGCGAGCAGTTTGCCGTGGCCGTTACGTTCCCCGACACCGAGGGAAAAAATCCCGAAACACCTCAGCCCTACGTGTATATCGATTCCTCCTGGCGCCCCCGGACGCTGGGCGAGATGATCGACGCGCTCAATCTGGAACAGTTTATGTCCTTCGGCATCGTTTACGCCGGAGAGAATGATATGGTCATGTACGACGTGCCCAGCGAGGACGTCTGGGAGCTGATGATCTTTGACCGCAGCCTTGTCAACGTGTATGATCAGGAGGAAGCCTCCAAGGATGGCTATGGCCGCAGTCTGATCCGCGCCAGCGTGTACGCACGTGCGCTGGGATATTGGAACATCAGCCTGGCGCTGACCGACCGGGGGTATATGACCACCAACATCGGCTCAACGGGCAAGGCGTTCTATATCGGCAAGGACAAGGTCGCCGAGATTATTTCTGTCATTGAGACGTATGAGCGGACGGAGAATTATGTCTGGGACCCTGCCAAGGAGCCGAACGGCCCCGGGCAGAATGCCGTGCCGGGGCCCGAGCCCGGAACACCCATAGGCTATGGCGCGACCACGCTGCCGTATGACCCCAGAGCGTGAGGAAGGGGGCGCCACCCCCTACCGGTTTGGCGTTCTCCCCGTAGAAATTCCCTCTGTTTTCGCCGTTTTCTTTAAACGGCGAAAGCAAAGTCTGCACTCTGTGTCAACCGCGCGCGATTGAGCAAAAACGCGGATGCGTTTTTGTGTGTAGCGCGCGACCACTTGGGGTTCTTAGGGGTGGAACCCCTAAGTCGGTTTCTTGGTTCGTTCTTTGCCGAGGCAAAGAATGAACAACAAACAAATTAAGGTTAGAAAGTCTTGTTTGCACAATCTACATCCCCTCCACCCGCCAAAAAACAACTACCCCCGGCAAACCGCCGGGGGTAGCTTTGTCGGGAGACGCGAGGCATCACAGCCCCAAGAAGGTGCTTCCTTCTCCCTTGACGATATTTTTATAACGATGGTAAATATGTACGTACTTGAGCGCGTTGAATCTCTTGTCGCTCTTGAGCTGGTAGATCTTTCCGTCGGCGTAGACGTCGAGCTTGTTGCGACCCAGCACCGTCACCGCCAGCGTGGTCTCATAGGGGAAGGCATACTCTGCCGTCTCGCCCTTGGCAAGCAGACGGTCGCCGTACAAGGACAGCGTCACGTTCTTTTGCAAGAGTACCTTTTTCTTGTAGGGAATGACCTCGTACAGATCGGCCTGTTCACAGTACACAGGCGCGTCGGTCATACTCGTCACGTCCAGCGCGTTGACGTAGTCGCTCTGATAATCGTACCAGTCGGCCACAAAGCGGAAGGGAAGCTCACCCTCGACGGGGGCAAACTCCTTGGTCGGCGTGTAGCGCGCCGTCAAGCCGCACTTTTTGCAGCTGAACAGGTCGTCGTGGCTCTCGAAGGTGGAAAGTCCGCACTTGGGGCAGACGTAAATGGCACGCTCCAGATACTCGGCCAGCTTTTTGTGGGTGTAGGTGGTGTCAGCCACCGCCTCGTTGACGTACAGCTCCTTCTCAATCTGGGCAAACAGCTCCGCGTCACTCATCTCCTTGAACTCCTCAGGGTAGATGACACGGCTGACGTAGCCGCGCAGCTTGCCGCGACGGGTGACGTCACTCCAGCGCGGCTGCACGCCGTAGCCGCCCTCGATGCGGTACAGAGCGATGGGCAGGCTGAGCTTTTTGGCAAGGTAAGCGATGGAGGGGCTCATATATTCGGTGCGACCGCTGAAGGTGCGGTTGCCCTCGGGCGCGATGGCAATGGTGCCGCCCTGCATGGCCACGCGGATGCAGTTGATGATGGCCTTGATGTCGGTGGTCTGCTTTTTGATCGGGATGGGCTCGACCAGATAGCGGATCAGCGAGGAGACCCAGCCGTTGGAGAACAGATCTTCCGAGGCAAGGTAATAGACCGGACCGCGGAAGGCCATGCCGACGAAGAACTGGTCAAAGGCGGTCTGGTGGTTCATCAGGATGAGGTACGGACGCTTTTGCTGCTCCTTGAATTTTTGCACGCGGACACCGTATTTGATCCACGCCAGGGGCGCGATTGCCCAATACAGCGTAGCGCGTACGACGAAGTGGCGGAATTTGACCCACTTTTTTTCTTTCTTTTTCTTCTTTTTATTGCTTGGCTTTTTCACGTCCGCGGGCTTTGTTTGCTGCGGTGTTTTGGTAATTTGTTGTTCCATGATGCACCTGATCTTGTTTGATGTTTGATAATTTTCGGAAGGTAAACAGTGCTTCCTGTCCCTTATTGTACCACAAAGTGAGGCTTTTGTCAACTAAAAGGCGTGAAAAAAGGGCTGGGGATGGTAAAAATCTCGCGGGGGGAGTTTTAGATGGTGCGAACAAGACTTTCTAACGGTAATTGGTTTGTTGCCTATTTCTTTGGCGCGCCCCAAAGAAATAGGCGAAAGAAAGCGCGTACGAAGGGGGCAAGCCCCCTTGTAGATCCCCCACTGACGGTTGCCGGCACGTGTGGGACTAAATCTCCACGTGCGCTGCTCCCCTCTGTGCAGCCGGATATTGGATCTGCAGGGCAAAGGCGTTGCCCTGCGTGTCTGAATAGTTGTTTACGTTGGAGGTTGTAGGGGTGCATTAGGCGTCCCGGTGGCGGCTTTGATGCCGACTCTTGCTGCGGAGATAAAGGCAACTCCGGTAGGGGAGGGCCTTGGTCCTCCCGCTGCTTCGCCTTTTCACTATCTTCCCGTAGAGCTCACCACAGTTTTCGCCGTCCTTTTTGAGGCGGCGAAAGCAAGGATTGCACTCTGCAACAGCCGCGCGGTGTTTCTTGTAACGCGCGACCACCACGGGATACGTAAGGGCAGAGCCCTTACGCACGTTTTCTTTGGGTTTCGGCGCAGCCGAAACAGCGTTTCATTTGTCGTGTGACAAAGAAATGGACACATGGAACAAGCGTTAGAAATCTTTGTTCGCACCATCAAAACACCAAAAAGCACCAAGACATAGAACCATGCCTTGGTGCTTGCTTTTATGTATGCTTTTCCGTCGCCGGATCACCAGTAGGTGCTTGCCAGCTCGTTGAGATCCTCCATAGCCTTGGTGAGCTTGCTCTCCCAGGTAGCAATGAAGGACGCCAGGTTGGTGTCACCCTTGGCGGTGTAACGCAGAACCTGATCGGAGAAGCCGTTGGGGTCGTAGATAACACCCAGATCGTACGTACGGGTGGAGAAGATCAGATCCAGCATGCGGCGAGAATCGTCGTCGCGCGTGCCGCGTCCCTGAATAACGACCTCATAGAACTGCGGATAAATGTTGTAGTAGGAGTAGTAGCTGAGCACCTCAAGCGCTGCGCCGACTGCCTCGGGATTGCCTGCGGTGTTGAATACGCCAAGCAGGGAATCGTGGTAGTTGTTTACGCGGCTGTAGTAGCTCTCCTGATACTCGTCATACTTCGGAATGGGAAGGATACCGTAGGAGTCCTCCATGTCGCGCAGGCTGTTGCAGGCCTTGGCCATGGAAACGTTGAACAGACTCTGGCCGTCCTTGAAGGAGGGCTGATTTTCGGTGACCTCGTTGCGAGTCAGCCAGCCGTTCCAGAAGAAGTCCTGATACATGACCTCCTCAAGGATGGTGGTCATCACGTCCAGCGTGCCCTCGTCGAAGCCGTAGCTGTAGTAGTATTCGTCATCCGCGTTGCGGGCGATGAAGTGCATGCCGGCGCCAATGTACAGGTCAAGCACGGGGTCGTCGCCGTTGATGATACCGAAGGTGTCAAACTCGTCGCGCTGGTCGTTGCCGTCGTCCATGTAAGCCAGCTCGGCACACTCCGCCAGCGCCTCAATGGTCCACTCGCCGTTGTCAACCAGCTCGTAGAGATTGCCAAGACCCAGGTCGTCCGCCATGGGGATGTTGTAGAACACCATGGAGGTAGCGCCCTTGTCCAGGATCAAAAGGTCAGAGGCAGCCAGCTCGACGAACTCGCCGATGGACAACTGCTCGATCGACTCCTTGACCCACCAGGGCTTTTCAAAGTCGATGTTGGGAACGACGGACATGTCCAAGAAGTAGTTCTTGCCCATGACGCGCTGTGCATCAAAGCCGAACTCGACCAAAACCTGGTACTCGTCGCTGCCGGAGGAGATCAGGTTGGCCACCTGGGAGGGCAGGGCAACGTGCTCCTGATACATGTTGGTGATGGTGATACCGTAGTTTTCCTTGATCCAGCCGGTGCGGTCGAAAACAGCGTCCTCGATGATATCGCCGATCTGACCGGTAACGCCGTCAGCAGGGCAGATCTCGTTCCAGGGGTTGTAATTCTCGTGTGCACCCTCGTTGGTCCAGTGCATGACGCTCAGCGTGTAGTCATAGTCCATGAGCTCAACGTCGGGGAGGATTTGTTCTTCCTCGGGTTCTTCATCCTCAGGGGTCTGCTCGTCGCCGGTGGGGGTCTTGGTGTCATCGGGCTCGTCGGTCTGGTCAGCGCAGGCGACGGTACCGAAGCACAGAAGAAGGGCAAGCGCGAGCAGCAGCATGCGAAGTGCGATGTGCTTCATATGTTTCTCCTTTTGGGGGCGTGCCCCGTATTTTTTGGTTACATATATTGTAGCACGGGGAAACAAATTTGTCAAGGTTTTTTTGCGCGGGGAGGGGAATTGAGCGAACAAAGATATCTATCCTTAGAAGGTTTGTTGTCTATTTTTTTGGTGACGCCAAAGAAATGAACAATAACCCAATTACCCTTAGAAATCCATGTTCGCACCATCTAAACACTCCTCCACAAATTCCACACCTTTTACGGCAAAAATATTGCATTTTTGCCATAAATGTGGTATAATGAAGGATAATATCACATCGCAGGAGGATTTTTCGATGAAACGCCGCCTCACCCGTGCTATCGCCCGGCTGTGCACCCTCGCCTGCCCGGCATCCGCACCGGTTATCCCCTCACTCCTCGTCTGGGCTGACATGAGCGACAGGTTTGCGGATCATACATCATCTTAACGAAAAAGAAGAAAAGATAAACCATGAATCAAACAGAAGCTTACTATAAAAAAATGACCACCACGCCGGTCGCCCGGCTGATCATTGCCCTGGGCATTCCCACCACCGTTTCCATGCTGATCACCAGCATCTACAACATGGCGGACACCTATTTCGTGGGGGCTTTGGGCGAGAGTCAGCAGGCGGCGACGGGTATTCTGTTCACGCTGCAGGCCATCATTCAGGCCATTGCCTTTATGCTGGGGCAGGGGTCGGGAACCCTGGTATCCAAATGCTTGGCCGACAAAGACACCAAGGCGGCCTCGGCCTACGTTTCCTCCGCCTTCTTCGCGGGAGGCGCGATGGGTCTTTTGCTGGCCGTCGTCGGCCTTTGCACGCTCAACCCCTTCTTGCGCCTGCTTGGCAGCACAGACACCATTCTGCCCTATGCCCGTCAGTACGGCTTTTGGGTGCTGGTCGCCGCGCCGTTTGTCATCGGCTCGTTCGTGCTCAACAACAATTTGCGCTACGAGGGAAAATCCTTTTACGCCATGATCGGCATCGGTGCCGGTGGTATTATCAACATTTTCGGTGACTATCTGCTCATTCGCGTCATTCCGCTGGGTGTCTTTGGCGCCGGTATGGCGACGGCCACCTCGCAGCTGATCAGCTTTGGCCTGTTGCTGTATTTCCACGAAAAGAAGGCGCAGGCGAGCATCCGCCTGTCCTGTATCAGCCGCCGCGCGCGTCTTTACGGCGAGGTCTGCCGCCTGGGCTTCCCGGCGCTCATCCGCCAAGGGCTGTCCTCCATCGGCAACGGTCTACTCAACAATCTGACCAAGCCGCACGGCGACGCAGCCATTGCCGCTATGAGCGTGGTGCAGAGATTTACCAACTTCATCATGTGCGTTGGTCTTGGCATCGGTCAGGGCTTCCAGCCGGTGGCGTCCTACAACCATCAGGCCAAGAAATACCGCCGCGTCAAGCGTGGCCTTTTGGTCACCATGGCTGTCGGCGGCGTGATGATCGCCTCGCTGGCCATCCCCGCCTTCTTTTTGGCGGAGCCGATCGTGCGTCTGTTCCAGAAGAGCCCGGAGGTCATCGAAATCGGCGCGTATGCGCTGCGCTGGTCGAGCGTCGGCGTCATGTTCATGACGCTGTCCGTGCCGGTCAACATGCTCTATCAGAGCATTCGCCGCCCGGAGCTGTCCTCGTTTTTGTCCATGCTGCGCTCGGGTCTGGCATTTATTCCCGTGCTGCTTCTGACCACCTCGCTCTGGCAGCTGCGCGGCGTGCAGATTTCGCAGCCCGTGGCGGACATTCTGACGGGTCTGATCAGCATACCGTTTATCTTACATTATCTGTTGAAAACGCCGGGTGAGGATGTGCCCGACGAGGAAAAGGAGAACATACAATGAAGCATTATCACCTGATTTATCTGATTCTTGCGCTCCTTTTGGCGCTTGGACTGCTTGGCTGTCAAGGGACGCCGGATGAGCCGGGAGACACGGATGGGCCGATCGGCGAGCCGGAGGATACGGACAATCCCGAGAATGGCGTGACGGTGAGCGATCTTGCCGCCTATACCGTGGTGCGCACCGAGCTTGGCAAGGAGGCGGAGAAAAAAGCCGCTGCCGATCTTGCGACGCTCTTGCGCGACAGCTGCGGCGTGGCGGGTATTGTGACCGACTATGAGGCTGCCGTGGAAAAGGAAATCCTGGTCGGTAAGACCAACCGCCCCGAGAGCGAGGCTGCCTACGCATGGGCCGAAACCCAGGTGGCAGAGGATGAGGGCTGGTACTATATCGGTGTCAGCGGAAATAAGATCGTGCTGTGTGGCACGGGAGACGACGGCACAGCCGCCGCAGTGAGGTATGCTATGAAAGAGTATGGAGAAAAAATGAAGAGCGGAGAGGTTACGCTGCCGGAGCAGCAGTTGTTTACGTATCAGAGCGGCAAGCCCACCTTGGTCACCACCGAGCACGGCACGTCGGGTAACAAGAGCGTATTTGTGGCCACTGTGCACCTGGGTGTGGCACCGCACTTTTTGGACAGCACCGGAGAGGAGGACGTGACCGCGACCATTCGCGCAGCCCTTGAGCAGGTCGGCAAGCTGGGCGGCGGCGTGGTCTACCTGCCGGCAGGTATCTACCGCATCGCCGACACGCTGACGCTGCCGCAAAACGTCACGCTGCGCGGTGAGTACGTCGATCCCGATCAGGGCGATTGCACCAAGGGCACCGTGCTTTTGGCGGACGCCAAGAAGTTCCCCAAGAACAAAAACGTGCTGCATATGAACCAAGGCGCGCTGGCGCAGGGTCTGACCGTCTACTACGAGGGTCAGAAGCTGGATGCGGTCATCGAGTATGCACCGACCATTACCTGTACATCGGGAAACGGCAGCTGGGAGTTGCGCGATATCACGCTGCTCAACAGCTACGACGGCATCGCCAATGGCGCCAGCCCCAACGGAATGGTCACGCTGGACAACGTCAAGGGTACTGCACTGCATATGGGCTACGAAATGCAGCAGCGCGCCGATATTTCGATCGCGACCGACATCTCCTTCTCGCCCAAGTACTGGGCAGCGGCAGGAGAGAAGTTCAACGCTCCCGCCGAGGCGGATATCCGCAAATATATGAAGTCCTGCGGCTCGATCGGCTTCTACTTTGGCGACTGCGACCGCGATACCTATGAAAATATTCTGCTTGACGGCTTTGCCACGGGCATGTATAACCGTGAGATGACCCGTGCAGGCCTGTCCGGCAGCTACTATAACGTGCAGATTCTGGATGCCAAGGTGGGCATCGAGGCCTACGGCATTGACACCCGTTACGGCTTGCTGATGGTCAATACCACCATCAAGGCCAGCGACATCGCCGTCAAAAACAACACGGTGACCGACAGCAAGTTCTGCCAGATTCACCTGCTCAATAGCGAGATCGAGGGCGAAACCGAGGGCGATGTGCACGTGTACGAATCCGCCGGCGGGGAGGCCGACACTGATTACAAGGCACGCGCCAAGAACCCGGCGCTGCCCGGCGAAAAGCTGTTTCATCTTGCTGACTACGGCGTGGATGCAACGGGCAAGACCGACATCTCCGCGGCGCTGCAGAAGGCGCTGGACGACGCGGGAGCAGCCGGTGGCGGTATCGTTTACGTTCCTGCCGGACGCTACCTTCTGGCAAAGCCTGTGACCATCAGCGGTGACAACGTGCAGCTGCTTGGCTGCAACACGGGCACGCACACCCAAAACGGCGCGTTGAATACGGCATCCATTCTGCTGGTGACGCACGGTCGCGGCGGCGACGAGAATGCGCAGGCGGCCATCACGGTCAGCGGTGCAAACTCCGGTGTGACCGGCTTCAGCGTCATTTACCCTGAGAACGGTGTCAGCCACGCCAACTTCGAGACCGAGTCCCCCGAGGTATATGCCTACTTTATGCGCGCAACGGGCAAGGGAAGCTACATCAACTTCACCACGCTGATCGCTGTTTCCCGCGCTGTGCACTTTGACGGCGCTGACAGCTTTATTTGCGACAGACTGCTCATGACCGTTTGGGATCGAGGCATCCGTGTGACGGATTGCAAGGGTCTGATCTCCCGTATCCACACCAACGGTACCTATCACACCCTGGGAGCGGCATGCCTGCCCGTGCTGGGCAATGATTGGGCTCATAACGCCGCTGAGGTCGTTGTCAAGGTTCTGGATGCGCACATTGTCAAGAGATTGCAGCTCATCACGCTGGAAAATGGCGCTGACGTACAGCTCTTGCACGTCTTCCACTACGGTGCGGTCCGCTACATGGATGCGACCGAAAGTATCGCTTTTGTGCTCAACGGCGAGTCCTCCCGTCTGACCGAGATGTCCTTCGTGCTGCACGGCGATTGCGATCTGACGGTTATCAACTTTATGCGTCCCAATCCCTCTGCCTACCTTGAGCAGGAAGGCGAAAACTACGCCTACCTCTACAACTGGGGCGCCGCACACTACAGCGGCGAGAGAATCGTGGCCTATGAGCCGCAGTAAGAGCGGATGGCGGCAAGGGGCTCTGCCCCTTGACCCTGCGCTCCGCGCCGGTTGCCTTCGGTGAGCAGGGCTTTGCCCTGCACCTACCAGGGAAACTTTTTGGAAAAAGTTTCCCTGGACCCTTCAAAAACCTTCGAAAAATTATTTGCAAAAGTTTTTGCTTCATCTGCTGTTCCACGGCGACTGCAACGACCATGTGGGGCCCCTACCCCACAAGTGCAATGTGAAAAATTACTTTCCGTAGAAAACCCTGCAGTTTTCGCCGTCCCTTTTGAGGCGGCGAAAGCAAGGTCTGCACTCGGCAAAAACCGCGTGCGTCTGAGCAAAAACGCGGATGCGTTTTTGTGTGTAGCACGCGAAGCAGCAGGGATACATAAGGGACGGCAGTCCCTTATGCGCGCTTTTTGGTTCATTGTTGGGGCGCGCCAAAAATGAACAATAATCAAACTAACGATAGAAGGTTATGTTCGCACAATCTAAATAATCCCCACAAAAAAGGTGCGAAGCCACGGCTCCGCACCTCAATTTTTTCTTCCTCACTTGACCAAAACGGCGTCAAACGAGGTGCACTCGCGTGCGTCCTTGTCGGGAATCCCGACCAAAATAAACCATCCCGCCATGTCGTCGGTGACGACGATCCCCTCGGTCGCGTTCTTCTGCTCTACATATACTCGCATCGCGCCGTCAAGGATGGATACATCGCCCACGACGAAGCGGTAGGAGCCGCTGTTTGTCGGGACGTAGACGACCAGCAGCGTATTTTGGGCAAAAAAGCTTTCTCTGTCCCATTGCGTCTGGGAGAGCCGCTCCTCCAAGGAGCCGTATTGATTGTAGCCCTGATCCATGGTCAGAACGTCGCCGTAAGCCTTTTTGAACCGATCCAAATCCCCTACGGTGTCCAGCTTGAATATCGGCAAATGCTCGCCGTTTCCGTTTTGCAGCAGATCGCGGTTGAGCGCACCTTCTGTGATCGACGCGTCGTCCGACCAGCCGGCGTACGCCACTGTGTTTTCGTACCCTGGGTCGACAGGCTGGCACGATGCCAAAGATACCATGCAAAGTGCCGCTAACATCCATAAAACTATTTTTTTCATGGACAAGCCTCCTTTAGCGCAATTACGGATTCTCGTTTGGCGTTCGGTCTGCGGGCGTTTTCAGCGTGATTGCGTAAACCTTGCCCACCCGTAACGGGTCTGTTTCCATTACGTTTCCATCGTGGTATACCACGATTTCGTCGCCGACCGTCACGGCAGTATAGCTGTCGGCGTTTTCCGGCGTCAAGGATATTTGCCAATCGGAACCGTTGGGATAACCGGGCGCGTCGTCCGCGTGTATGATCGCATAACCGTTGCCCACCTCGGTCACAATGCCCGTTACACAGGGCTTGCTGTTGATGATTTGGTTCATGCTTTGGCTGCCGCAGCTGACCAAGGATAGAATGCAGATCAATGTCAATATCCAAGCCATCCATTTTTTCATGATAAAATCTCCTTTGCTGTATGACATAAAGAAACGGTATTATCAAATTTTATGTTCTTTCCGTAGCGCACCCTGCAGTTTTCGCCGTTTTTTTGAAACGGCGAAAGCAAGGTCTGCACTCTGTGACAGCCGCGTGCGTCTGAGCAAAAACGCGGAGCGTTTTTGTGTGTAGCACGCGATCGATTGGGGTACTTAGGGGCATAGCCCCTAAGTCGATTTCTTGGTTCGTTCTTTGTCGAGACAAAGAATGAACAAATCAATTATGGTTAGAACATTTTGTTCGCACGCTCTTCCTTTCGCCTTTCGCCTCAATCCAACGCCTTATACCCCAGCGCCGTGAGCAGCGCCGCCGCCTCGGAGGGCGTCAGCGTGATGTACTGATGCAGGTCAAAGTAGGTCATCTCCTTGTTGATCTCAGCAGGAAGGCCGTTCCAGGTCAGCGTTAAGTGAAATACCTTCTTTACGGGACTGTCGTAGTCCTGCAGATCAGTCGCACCGTCAAGCACCGCCAGCGCTGCCATAATGCGGTCAAAATCGCGGTTCTCGCCGTCCTTGGTCGTCTTGGAGCTGTAGCTGTCAAAGCTTGCCTCGTAAAAGGTCACCGAAGAATCGTGAAGCTTTTCATCGTTCGCGTAACTGTCGCACGCACGGAGGCACAGATTCATATACGTGTCGTACTTGGGCTGCGTGTAGCTGCCGTCCATCAGATCGTCGATCGTAAGGCCGCCGATCACGTCGATCGCCTCAGAGAGAACCGAGGGATTTTTGCCATCCTTGCGGTGGTCGGGACTGCTTTCAATGTCGTACTGACCGACCAGCGCGAAGGTGCGCGGCAGCAGATCGGGCGCAACGTAGATATACAGCGCGCGATTGTACAGAGTGCTGTCGATGACCATGCGCGGCAGATAATCGTTGCCACCGTGCTGCTCGGCATCCCGGATGGTCTTTTGCTGCATCGCGGAGAGCGCTGAGTATTCTGCATGGAAGGTGGCGTAAAGCGTGGTGGCCTGCTCGGTCGTGAGCGGATAGTAATCCTTGGGCGTGTTGAGGCTGATGGAGTACACCTCGCTCGGTGCAGGGATGGACAGATACGCATTTCGGTAGACCTCGCTCTCAAAATAAATGTTCTTCAGCTCGGTCCACTTGACCTCATCCATCCATACACTGCGGTGCAGCGTGCGTCCGCTTCTCAGCTTGATCTGCACGTCGACGCGGGAGTAGTTGACGGGAGGCGTAAAGCTGAGCATTTCCTCAACCATCTTATCCGTGTCGTAATCGTAGCGGATGCCGTTGACGATCTCCCGGTACTCGTCTCGCGTCAGCGGCGCGGAGAACTCCAGCGCCTCCATGACAAGAGCAATGGCGCGCTCGTCGGCAATCGCCAGCTCCTCGGTGTCAATGATGTCGCCGTCCAGACGCAGCTGGTCGGGTTCAACCGCCACCGTCTTGACGCTGGAACGGTTGGGAACGTCCGCCTGCACGCCGGCGTGTACCAGATACAAGGAGCCGTAGATGGCAAAGCAAACGGCGATCAGAATACCGAAGACGGGCAGGGAGCGCAGCATGGGCTTGATCTTTTTCACGGTGGTCAGCTCGTACAGAATATACAGAATGAGCGCCAGGAACATGACCCAAAGATGCTCGGTGGAAAGTCCGTTTTGCAGCGCGTCCATGATCGGCCAAAGCAAGAGCGGCAGCGTCACGGCGCAGCGGTAGATGTGCTGCAAAAGACGGTTGGGTGCGCTTTGGTTGGCCATCTCGCTGCGGCGGATGTGGTACAGCGCCGCACCGGCGATCCATAGACCGACGGTCAGTAGCAGCGTGTAGGCAATGATACCGCCGTCAAAGAGAATGTTCTGATAGTGACTTGAGCCGGAGAGAATGCCGGAGAACAGCGCGAAGGGATAGTAATTCTCGATGACGAGCAGACGCGTCCAGGACTGGTCTACGTTGAAGACGGGCACGATGTCGTACATCGCCTCGAAGTATTCCCAGTAAACGATGGGAGCAACCAGAAGGATCAGCACGGCAACGAACAGATTGGACACCGTCGTTCCCGTCAGCATCATGGCGACCGTCGCGATGGTCATGGTCAGAAGGGAACCGAGCAGCACGCACGCCATGACGGCAAGAACTTCGCCGATGACCATGGTGTGGTAGACCGCCGTTGACCAAAGGATCAGATTGATCGCCGTGGTCGCGAGCAGCACCGCGGACAGCCAGGCGGCAATCGATGCGCTGAAGCTGATATAGGTGCAAAGACGGGTCTGCGGAATGGAGTGGTAAAAGTCGGATTTACCGCGGTCGTTGAGGTAAGAGAACATCAGAAACGCGAGCAGCGGCGCGAAGGCAACCAACGCCAGCGCGACCGGCGCAAACTCGTTAAAGCTGTCAACGGCGCGCATGGTGGGGATTTCGTACCAGCCCCCCCATTCATTCACCTTACCGTCCAAGTAGTTGAGGTAGTTTGCCTGTCTTGCACGGTCGGAGGCGGCCGTGGTCAGCGGCATGATAATATTCAGGCCAATGACGCTGATGGCCATGGCGATGCCGGGAATGCGCAGCTTTTTGATGCCCTGCCAGAACAGCGGAAGGGAAAAGTAAGCGCCCGAGCGATTGAGCTTTTTGGTTTTGGTCATGATAGCAGCCTCCTTACATCAGAATATCCTTGAAGGCGTAACCCAGCGCCTCCATCTCATAAATGAACACTTCCTCCAGATTGAGCGGCAGCACGTCAAGCAAGAGCGGCGCACGCTCACGCAGCCCTGCCACAACAGATTCGCGCTCGCCGCGCACGATAAAGGTGGCCACCGAGCCGGTCTGACTGTAGGAGAGCATATCCAGTGTGGAAAAATCCTCACGGCCAAAGGGGGTGGAGAAGGCGATCTGCACCTTGAAGAGCGAGGTCTTCAGGTTCTGAATGTCGCTCTCGAACACGATGCCGCCCTTGTGCAGAAGCGCCAGCTGGTCGCAGGTGTCCTCCAGCTCACGCAGCGAGTGCGAGGTGATGATGGTGGTGGTCTGTCGCTCCATGACGTCGTTGTAGATGACCTGCTTGACCAGGTTGCGCATGACGGGGTCAAGGCCGTCAAAGGTCTCGTCAAAGAACAGATACTTTGGCATGGTGGACAGCGCCAAAACGGTCGCCGCCTGGCGGCGCATACCCTTGGAGAAGGTGTTGATGTTGGCCTCGGTGTTCAGTCCAAAGGTGGCGCTCAGATTGGTAAAGCGCTCGTAGCTGAAATTCTCGTAGAGCGAATTGTACAGCTCGGCCATGCGCTTCATATTGGATTGCGGCAGAAAATACAGCTCGTCGGGCACGTAGACAATGCTCTGCTTGACGGTGGGATTGTTGTAAACGGGTGCGCCGTCAATGGTAATATCACCCTCGTACGGGCGGTAAATGCCGCTGATCAGACGCAAAAAGGTGGATTTACCCGCGCCGTTGCTGCCGACAAGACCGTAGATGATGCCGTCGGGAATGGCGCAGTTCAGCTGATTCAGCGCGGTAAACTCACCGAATTTCATAGTAACTTGATTGGCAACGATCATAACGTTTCCTTCCTTTCTTGTGCAGCTTGTATCTCTTGGGTGGTTTGGTACGTGCGGCAGGCCCGATCCTGCGCTGCGTGCAGCTCGTCGGTCGAAAATCCCGCACGCAAAAGATCACACGCGATGGCGGCGATCTCAGACAGCTTTGCCTGTCCTCGCTCGTGGATGACCCGGCGTGCACCGGGTGCAACAAAGCAGCCGCGACCCGGGTAGGATACGATCAGTCCGGCGCGGTCCAGCTCGGCAAACGCCTTTTGCACCGTGTTGGGATTGGCGTTCAGAAGCACCGATAGCTCACGCACCGAGGGCAGTTTTTCATTTTCCTTGAGCAGCCCCGCTGCGATCTCGCGCTCCACGCTCTGCACGATCTGCTCATAGATCGGCTGGCGGGATGTTTTGTCAATCATCGGCATGGCGTTCCTCCTTCTTATGTTGTATTTTTTGGGGTGTTCCAACTGTATTATATGTGTTAGTACAGTTGAATTATACCACACTTTTTTGCCATTGTCAATAGGGTAGGGGAAAAAATACCCAAAAAATTTTGTCGTGGTGGTCAAAAAATCTCTGTGTTTTATGTTGACATATCAACAAAAAAGAGGTATAATATACGGGAAATAACAATTTTATAGAATCAGGAAGGAGTTTACGTTAAGATGGATAATGCAATCGTCTTTTCGTCTACCATTGAGGAAATTCAAAGAAATATTCAGCGCTTGAAGACCCGTTCGATGCGCGCGGTGGGACTGGGTCTGTCGGACATGAACTGTCTGATGATGCTCAAAAAGCATCCCGAGGGACTGAACTCGACCGAGCTGAGCCGCCATTGTCACTTGGACAAGGCGCTGATCTCGCGCACCGTGCAAAAGCTGCTCAAAAAGGGCATCGTTGATTATGAGCATCCCCGCCTGCCGGCAGATTTGACACCGGTGGAGGAGGGTGTGGTTCGCCGCGGCGCTTACCGTGTTCCGCTGCGTCTGACCGATGAGGGACAACAGCTGGCGCAGAGCCTGTACGGCGTTGCCGGCGAGGCGGCATCCTACGTAGCGCAGGACATCTCTGCGGAAGAGATGAGCATCTTTTTCAGAACGCTGGAGAAGGTCGGCAGCAATCTCAAGGAATTTTTGCAAACAAAATGCGATGACCAGACCTGTGAGGAAGACGTCGACTGACGCGAAAAGAGCGGCATACATACCGATTGAGAAGTGGAGAAGATTACATGAAGCAACAGATCAGAATCAAGAATCATCGTAAAACGGAAAGAAAATATACGCCCATGACCACCGTGACCGAGCTGATGGATGTCATCCGTTCGCATGGAGAGCGCACCGTCTACCGCTGGAACAAAAAGGGCGGCGAGGGTCAGATGAGCTACGCCCAGCTGGCCGATGACGTGCTGGCGCTGGCTGCGGCACAGGCTGCGACGGGTCTGCGCGACGGCGCGCGTGTCGTTATCGTCGGCAACACCTCGCACATGTGGATGGAGTCTTACCTTGCGACCATGGTGGCTGACAACGTTGTCGTTCCCATGGACAAGGAGCTGTGTGAGGCGGCTATCGAGGGCTTTATTCAGAAGGTCGAGGCCAAGGCAGTCTTTTTCGCCGGCTCGATGGCGCCCATGATGATCTCCATCGCCTCCCGCAATCCCGGTGTCATTCGCCTGGTGCAGATGGAGGAGGATGCTCCGCTGCCCACAGGGGCTGACGCCCGCTTTACCACCTTCGCTGATTTCCTCGCGCTGGGTCAGACGGCAGTTTCTGCCGGCTACACCGCACCCAAGGTGACCGACAACCGCAAGATGGCGGAGATGCTGTTCACCTCCGGCACGACCGGCTCGTCCAAGTGCGTCATGCTCTGCCAGGAGAACGTTTTCTCAGTGGTCACCAGTGCCTGCGCGACGGTGGACTTCAGCCCGGAGGACACCATCGTATCCGTTCTGCCCATTCACCATACCTACGAGCTGGCATGCCAGCTGGCGCTGATGAACTACGGCGGTACCATCGCCATCAACGATTCCTTGCGCCACGTCGTACAGAATTTCCAGAAATTCCAGCCCACGGGCATCGTGCTCGTTCCGCTGTTCGTCAACACGCTGTATAAGCGCATCTGGTCGACGGCACGCTCCCAAGGCAAGGAGAATATGCTGCACTACGGTGCCAAGGTGTCAAACGCGCTGCTCTCGGTCGGCGTGGATATCCGTAAGAAGCTGTTTGCGCAGGTGCGTGCCTCCTTTGGCGGCAGACTTTCCAAGATCATCTGCGGCGGTGCGGCGCTTGCTCCCTCCATGATCTATGCCTTTGAAAGCTTTGGCATCTCGATCTACGAGGGCTTCGGCATTACCGAGTGCTCTCCCTTGACCAACGTTACGCCCTACTATGCGCGTAAGCCCGGCTCTGTCGGTCCTGCCGTTCCTTGCTGCGAGGTTCGCATTGAGCCCGACGGCAATCTGTCCGACACCGGCTTCCCGACGGGTGAGGTGCAGGTCAAGGGTGCCAACGTCATGCTCGGCTACTACGGCGACGCTGAGGCGACCGCTGCCGCCTTCACCGAGGACGGTTACTTCCGCACGGGTGATATCGGCTACATGGATGCAGACGGATATCTGTATATCACCGGCCGCAGCAAGTCGGTCATTGTCCTGGAGAACGGTAAGAACGTCTTCCCGGAGGAGATTGAGGAGTACCTGGAGCCGCTGGAGGAGATCGCAGAGTGCGTTGTCGTCGGTCGTGTGATCAAGGGCTCGACGACGCTGGTCGCGCTGATCTATCCTGCCGCTGAGTGGGCCAAGGACAAGACGGCCGAGGAGATGGAGAAGTTCTTCCTTGGTGAGCTTGCCAAGATCAACCAAAACCTGGCCTCCTTCAAGCAGGTCAACCGCGTTGAGATCGTCGATCACGAGTTTGAGAAGACCACCTCGCGCAAGATCATCCGCTATCTGGTAAAATAATCATAAAAAAGGGCACCCCTTGGTGTATCTGCTATAAAGCAGGTAGAACGGTATAACCTAAAAATGGTTATGCCGTTCTGTTTTTCTTAAATCCAACCTCAAGTTGACTTTTCTTCACTCAAAATCTCTTTTTAGTATGTTGGAAGCTGTAAAAAACTGTGATATAATTATTACAGTGATCACGAAAAACTTTTAAGGAGATAATTTTATGAATATTGGTACGAATATATACACGCTCCGCAAGGAGAAGAAAATTACTCAAGCACAGCTTGCCGAAAAGCTTGGTGTTTCGGAACAAGCTATTTCAAAATGGGAGAATGATCAATGCGCTCCCGATGTTAGTCTCTTCCCAATCATCGCAGAATTTTTTGGTGTCTCCATAGATCG
>JAFTSR010000323.1 GCA_017467225.1 Clostridia bacterium
CTTGGGCTCATCATCGGGCGTGGTGTCATCCGTCGCGTCGGACGAGGGGTCCTCGGTGGGGTCCGCATCGTCAGCGCACGCAACAAGCGACAGCGCCGAGAGCATCATCAGCAGCGCAAGCAGCGCCGCAAGTAAGCGTTTTTGCTTCATATCTATACTCCTCAACAGTAAAATACGTTATATTATACACCAAAATGCCCCAATTGTCAATACCCCTTGTTGCAATTTCGGCGGCAAACGGCTTTGGGTAAACGGCTTCGGAGCACACCGTAAAGGTGCTCCCTTGGCGTCATTACTCCTCGTCCCCCTGTGGCGCAAAGGGCTCCGCCGCCTTCCGCGCCGGCGTACGGCGCTTATAGTCGCTGGGCGTCATGCCCGTGATGCGCTTGAACACCACGATAAAATGGGATACGGTACAAAAGCCCAGGGAAAAGGCGGTATCGGTCACGCTCTCGCCGGCCTGCAGCTGCGCCTTGGCATGTGCGATCCTTTTGGCGCTGAGGTACTGCTTGAGCGGCACGCGCATGCTCCGGGAGAACAGGTCGGACAGGTAGCTGGGTGTGACGCCCAGCCTCTCGGCCAGCTCCTCGACGCTGCCAAGCTCGCTGATGTGGCGGTCAATATAGGGCCAAACACAAAAGAGTCTGTTCGCCGCAGCGGGGTCAAGCCTTACACATCGTCCGCGGCACGCTCCAAAGAGCGCTTGCTTTCAAAGCCCTCGGGATATCTTTTCTTTAATTTTTCGATATTCGCTTGCAGGATATCACCCAGCTGCAGATCCAGCGCGGTGGCTGCCTCGGCAAGATACCAGGCGATATCCCCCAGCTCCTTGGCGAGGTGTTCTCTGTCCAGCTCATGCCCGTGTGCCAGCCATTTTTTGACGATATCGATCGCCTCCCCCGCTTCGCCGCACAAGCCCATAACGCTGTTGATCAGCACGTCCTTGTTATCAAGCGCAGGATTGAGGGTAGTCATCGCCAATTTTTGATATTCATTTGCGTTCATGGTACTTTCCTTTGCGTGATGTATTTTTTTCATTATAGCACAAATTTGACCAAAAGTAAAGAGCATAATTCCCATAAAAAACTTGTTTTCTGTGCGAATTTGTGATATAATGGAGATAACTTTGAAGCGTACCTGCAAAAAGGAGGATTCCCATGCAACAAAAAGTCCGTATTCTCAGCGTCGGTATCGGTGGCTACGCCGGCGTCTACCTCAAATCGCTTTTGGTGGAGCATCCCAGAGACGACGTGGAGCTGGTCGGCATGGTGGACATCATGCCAAAGAGCAGCCCGTTCTATCCCACGCTGTGCGAGATGGGCGTGCCTCTATACGCCGATATGGAGGATTTTTACGCGCACAACAGCGCCGATCTTGCCATCATCACCACCCCCACCCACCTGCACACCCGTCAGATTTTGTGTGCGCTCAGGCACGGCTCCAACGTCATGTGCGAGAAGCCGTTGTCCAGCGTTTCCGACGACGGTGAGATTTTGGCCAAGGCGGCAGCGGCGGCCGGCAAGTTTGTCATCATCGGCTATCAGTGGAGCTACAGCGAGGCCATTCTCTCGCTCAAGCGCGACGTTATGCAGGGTGTCTACGGCGCGCCCGTCTTTCTCAAGAGCATGGTGCTCTGGCCGCGTCCTGTTTCCTACTACACCCGCGGCAGCGGCTGGGGCGGCAAAAAGTTCTCGCCTGAAGGGGATCTGCTCAACGACAGCGTAGTCTCCAACGCCACGGCGCACTATCTGCACAACATGCTCTACGTCACCGGCGGCGCGGACGGCGTCGCTGCCGAGGTTGTGGACGTTACGTGCGATCTGTCCCGCATCAACGCCATTGAGACCTACGACACGGCGGCGGTTCGTCTGACGCTTTCCAACGGCGCCACCGGTCTTCTGCTGGTCTCGCACGCCACGGCGGACAATATCGATCCCATGTTCGACTATCGCTTCGAGCGTGGCAGCGTGCACTTTGACAGCGATAGCAAGCGCATCATCGGCACGACCGACGACGGCCGCACCATCGATTACGGCGACCCCTTTGCCGACGTCAACGAGAAGATTTCCGTTGCCATTGAGGCGGTCAAGAGCGGCAAGTCCTACCAGCCGCCGTGCGGTGTGCTGACGGCCGCGCCGCAGGTTCGTGCGGTTGAGATGATCGCCGACCGTCCGGTAAGCATCGGCCGCGAGAGTGCCATTGACCGCAACGAGCGCGGCGGAACGACCTTCCTGTCGCTTCGCGGCTTGACGGCGCTATTTAAGGAGTGCTACGAAAAAGAAATTCTGCCCAGAGAAACCGACGCTTGGAAAGAGATGGTGGAATGATATGACACACGAGGATATCTTCAATTATCAACCACCGGTTGAGTTTTTAGAATTAAAAGAACAGTACAACTTTACTATCATCGGCGCGGCGCACGGGCACGTCTATCATATGGCCAAGGGGCTGATCGCCGCCGGCGCGACGCTTGTGGCCATGTACGATGCCGATCCTGCCAATGTGGCAACGATGAAGCGTATGTTTCCGGATGTACCCCTGTGCGAGAGTGCCGCGCAGATCTATGATGACCCCGGCATTGCGTTGGTCATCACGGCGGGTATTCCGTCCGAGCGCGCCGGCATTGCCATCGCGGCGATGGAGGCCGGCAAGGACTGCATGGCGGACAAGGCTCCGCTGATCTCGCTCTCGCAGCTGGAGGCGCTCAAGGCGGTCATTGCCAAAACCGGCCGCAAATATTCCGTTTTCTACGGCGAAAGCCACGACAGCGAGGCGGTCATCCTGGCATGCGATCTGATCCGCCGCGGCGTGATCGGCAAGCTGTGCTACGTCAACGGCGCGGCGCCGCACCGTCTCAACGCGCCCACGCGCCCGGAGTGGTTCTTCCATTTTGACAAGACAGGCGGTCTTCTGATCGATCTGCTTTGCCATCAGGTGCATCAGTTTTTGCTGTTTCTTGACGCGCAGGGACTGCCGACCGACGTCCAGCCGATCGCCTCGCGCGTGGGAAATCTGTTTCACCGGGAGATGGGCGAGCTGCAGGACTACGGCGACGCGACCTTCACGGCGCGCTGCGGCGTCAGCGGTTATTTCCGCGTTGACTGGCTCTCCCCCGCCGGACTTTGCACCTGGGGAGACAGCCGCATGGTCATCGGCGGCGACCGCGGCATGATCGAGTTGCGTAAGAACTGCGACATCGCGCGCGACGGGATGCCAAACCACGTGTACGTGGTCAACGACGACGGCGAGTTTTACGAGAACGTTTGCGGCAAGCTGCAAAAGCCCTATTTCCATCGCTTCATCCGCGAGAGTATCGACGGCTACACCGATCCGTACGAGCTGAAGCTCCAGCTGGATGCCATCGAGCTGACCATCCGCGCGCAAATGGCGGCGGAGGAATTGCCTTCGGCGACCAAGGGGGCTTTTTGAAAAAAGCCCCCTTGGAACCCCAAAAACTTTTGGAAAATAATTATGACAAGATTTTTGGCGTTCTTTTCTATCGAGGCACAGCGATATGCCATGTGGGGCCCCTTCCCCACAAGACAGCGCAAAGTAGCTATGCGACAAACATAGTAGGCAGGGTCCCACGGAGACAATCGTTACATATTCGTACAGCGCACAACGCCAAAAATCCAAACAAAAAATGTTCCAAAGTTCTTTGAAATCCAAGTTTCGGCTTGCCGAAACATCTTTCATTTCAAGAAAGTTTTTGGTGGGGCGTGGGGCAAAGCCCCACAATTTTAACAACCATCACAACCATTTTATCAACCAACAGTTTATTTTCGAAAGGAGTCTTGCACGATGAAAATCATGACCACCACCGATGCCGCTACCGGCAAGCCTTATCTGCGCATTTACGATCCCGAGTACGATTATTCCTTCGGCTACTACAGCAACAACATGTGGATCACCGACCGTGAGCTGGTGCTCTCCCGTCACAAGAAGGGCGACAGCAGCTTCCTCTGGGAATTCGCGCGCCTCAACCTTGATACCAAGGAATGGTCAGTGCTTCCCGTCACAATGGAAGGAAGCTCTAACTATCACGTCCACGGCGATTCCCTCTACTTCATTACCCGCGACGAAGGGGACGAGGTCCGCCGCTTCTGCCGCTATGACATGAGCCAGCCCGACGGTGAGGCCGAGGTGCTGTACCGCCAGGCGCATATCACCTTCCCCCACGCCA
>JAFTSR010000324.1 GCA_017467225.1 Clostridia bacterium
ACCGGCTTGGGCAGCGAGGCGGCGTAACTCTCTCCCCATTGCTCTCCGCGGTAAAAGCATTCGTTGCGCCAGGCTGTTTCCTCCAGCTGCAAGCGCCGCTTGAAGACCAGTCCCGCCTCGTATTGCTCCCACGTTTTGGTTTTGAATATTCGACTCAAAATTTCACTCTCCTTCGTAGTTTATTTTCCGGCGGCTATGCAGATCATGCGCACCGCAAAAGCGCCAAGACAATCGCAGCTCAGCTCCAGCCTTGCATGACGGCAGCGCCCCACGGACAACCGCTTTTGCATCTCGCACGGTGTGTCCTCTGTCGCCTGCAGCGAAACCGTAGCCACCTTGCCTCCCGCCGCGCGCAATGACAGCGTCATTATCTGCCCGTTAGCTGCATCCACGCAAACCAACGCCGCATACGGCCGTACCGCCGCGCCCTGATGCTCGAAGTCCAGATCATGCGAGGCAAATCGGCAGGCAATGGGCTGCGCATGCCCATCGGCATCTACATCGTACGCCAGTCCCTCCTCGGATACGCAAACGGTGTCACCCAAAAGCAGTCCCTTATCGCCGCCCAAGGCAAACACACCCTGAATCGGCTGCGTACCGTAGGCAAAGACGGTCCAGCTCTGCAGCGTACGCTGCCAGATCATGCTCGGCACCTGTGCACCGGGCAGATAAAAGATGACCTCATCGTGCTTACCGTCGTAGTAGACGCGCCCGATCTCGCCGAGCGCCGGCGGAAGAAGTGTGCGCACCTTTTGCGCCATGCTCTGTGCGTTGCATTGGTCAAGCTCGTCCGTGTCTGCATTCCAAAGCAGAATGTCGCCGCCGCAAATACTCATCGGACTGTTGCCCACCGCCAGCGCGCCGCCAACGCTGCTGCAACCCATGGTCGAGTTGACTGCCAAAAAGGTCTCCTCTCCGTCAAGGCCGCGCAAGCGCCGCATGTCTGTTGTCCCGGTCCCCTTGGGTGTCATGATCAGCGTGCGGTCATAGTGACGCACCATGGCACGAATGTCCTGCGCGCCATCACCAAGCTCATGCCGACCCTCACTCTGCAGATACAGCATGACCGCCTGCGGCACGAACTTATAACACGCCTCGCGCTGTTCCCGTGTCAGCTCCTCGCTCAAATACAGCACGCCGCTCTCGCCGCTGCCACCAAACAGCATGACCGTGCGTCCGCGCTCACCGGGACGAACGGCGCAACGGCAGCGCAGGAAATCCTCGCGCATGCGCAATGCTTGCTCGTCGGGCGGCAGCGTCAAAATGATGTCAAACACCGCGCCGATATCCAACTGTGAATGAAAGGAAATATCTCCGGTGCCCTCGTAATGGGTGTATGCATCCGGCGAAAGCAACACACCGTCCCGATAAATGGCATCAATGCTCAGCGGTGTGACGCTCAGACGAATGGTGTACGTGAGATCCTTTTGCAGATATCGCACACGCACCTGATCGGTCAGTATGTTTCTCTGCTCGCAGACGTCCGTGCTGCTCACACCGGTCCAGTCCTTGCCGTACAGAGGAATGTAGGGTGTGATCACCTCGGCGGCGTCCGGCATCAGCGAATACATGCGCACGCCGTCCATCATGACGTAGCGGTCGTCCAGCGAAAAGAAGTCCACCGCACCGCTGCCGCTTTGCAGCGTGCCGATTACCTCCCAGCTGTGCGCGCCGTCCGCACCCTCGGATATGGCATAAGCGTGCTCGCCTGCTGCCGCGTAGATCACCTGCCGCGTCTCATCCCAGACAGCGCCGCGCAGCATTTCGGGCAGCTTAACCAACGTGCGAACGCCCTCTCTGACCGTCAGCGTTCCATCCGGCATGCATCGCAAATTGCGCAGCTCCCGTGCACCCGTGCCGCCCTTTTGCGGAGCGCAGGCCTGCAAACCGGAAAACGCCTCCAATCGCAGCTGCACATCGTCCTTTTGTGTCATAAAGCTTTTCAATGCTTTTTCCTCCTATATCTTTACCAGAAGCGCTCCTCGTACCGTGCGGGCATACGAAAGGCCTCCGAATTGCTTGTGGACGCTGCCCTGTAATGAGCTGCGTCGCTCATGACGCCGTAACGCAACGCCTCGGGGGCGTGCGTCAGATGGTGCGGATGCGAGGCGGCATCCTCCATGCGATGCTCGTCGCATTGCAGCGCCTGCATGCATCGGATCAGCTCACCGCAGCCGGGATGGATCATCAGCCGCGGTCGACCGTCTGCCGCCGTCTCGTGTAAATATTGTCGCACCATGCGCCAGCCGGCCACGCGGCGATCATCCGCCGCCCGCATCGGTGGCATACCGGGAACCGTCTGCATGACAGCCACACCGGAAAGTCCACTGTCCTGCCGTCGGTTCCAAAGGTCGGGAGAAGCAACCAGATATTCGACCCGCCCGGGGCTGCCCTCAAACAGCTCCATCGCCGTCATCGCCGCCTCGCGCAGCGTCAGGTCGGATGCGCACCGCTCTCCCAGAACCTGCAGGCGACCGTCCTCGCATCTGCCCATCAAGAGCACCGCCAAACGGTCAAAGCCATAGTCCATTGCGCCGAAATACGTCACCGCCTCGCACGGCATCTGTGCCGATACGTGTGACTCCTCTCGGAACTCCGGAAAGAATTGTCCCGCAAACGCATCCCATTTTCCATCCAGCCAGGCATCCCGCAAGCGTGGCGGCAGCGATTGCAGCTGCGCCAGATAGTCGGGGGCCGCCGCCATCAGCACGGGATTGTCCTGCAGACGGGCGCTGATAAAGGCGTAATCTGCGGCGCGCTCACCCTCTCTGAAATCGCGGTCGATAAACAGCCTCTTGACCCAAGCGTGCCCAACACCACCGGGATTGCAGGTCAGATACATTCGCCGTGGGAAATCGCCCACTCCGCGCAGGCACGCCCGAAAGACGGTAAACTGATGTTCCGTCAGTTGCGTTGCCTCATCAATGGCAATGATATCGTATTCCTGTCCCTGATAGCGCAGCACGTCGCGGTCGCAGTCGCAGTATCCCGCGTCAATCCGGCTGCCGTTGGCAAAAATGAAAGCCCGATCCCGTTCCTGCCACGTCAGAAGAACACCGTATTCCCTGAGCATGGAGTAGATGTGGTTGGCCTTCAGCTCCTCCAGCGTCCGGCGAAGCAAGAGACAGCGAATGCCTGCATAACGTAGGCACATCGCCACCAGCTTTCGCCGCAGCGCCCAGGATTTTCCGCCGCCGCGTGCACCGCCGTAAGCCGTGTACTTGGCACGGGAATCAAAGAACGCCTGCTGCTTGGGATTGGGAAGTCCGCCAATGCGTACCGTCACCTCGCTCACGTGCCTGCCTCCAGAATATCGTGCTCAAATACAACGCGAAGCGCCTCCTTGCTTCCCTTGTCCTCGTCGTCACCGTCGTAGCCCAGCCGACGCTTGAAATACGCCGCCGTCAACGACGCCGAGTTGGCCGGCAGCCGCTGCGCGTTGAGCGCCTCGTCCTCCAGCTGCGTCATGACACAGTCGTACGCCGCGGGATATTCCTCCCCAAGTGCGCAGAAGGTCCGAATGCCGACCCCCAAATAGCGGCAAAATCCTGCCAGATTGGGGAAGGCCGTCTCCTCACCCGCCTCGCCGCTGTGGCATATCGCCAGATACGCTCGCAGCTTGTTTACAATTTCGCCCGAGGCCATCTTGGCCTGCAGCAGCTCCCGTCGGCTGCGCGTCGGACGTTTTTTCGCCTCATCTCTAAGTGACATTCATGCGATCACTCTCCTTTCCTCCGGTGTGGCACCATTATAGCAGACAAATCCGTCTCAAACAGTCTCACTTAGTCTCAAACAGTCTCACTTTTTGGAGAAATATGTGCCTTTCGAAGGTAAGATTGCCCCTCCCCTACCACCTTTACCTTTCTCTCCGCACTGAGGGATAGCAGCGAAGCAACCTCCCTAAAAAAGTTTAGGCCCACACGTACAGAACACGAACAACCCGGGGGATACGTAAGGGGAGTGGACTCCGCTTACGCACGTTTTCTTTTGCGCTTCGCGCAGCGAAGCATTATTTCATTTGTCGTGTGACAAAGAAATGGGCACATCGAATAAAGGTTAGAAAGTTCTGTTCGCACAACCTAAATGCAGCCTAAACCTTGTGCACCTCGCGGACAGTCCGGAGGCCTGTCCCTACAAAGTTCGACGTTCTCGCCGCGCAAAGCGATAGCACCGAAGTCACGGGAGGAGATCATTCGCAAGCGAACGCCCCCCTCCCCTACCACCTTTACCTTTCTCTCCGCACTGAGGGATAGCAGCGAAGCCGCCTCCCTAACAACTTTAGGCCCACACGTACAAAACACGCACAATCCGGGGATACGTAAGGGGAGCGGGCTCCCCTTACGCACGTTTTCTTTGGGTTTCGGCGCAGCCGAAACAGCGCTTCATTTGACGTGTGTCAAATAAATGAACAACAAGTTTATTAAGGTTAGAAAATTCTGTTCGCACAACCTAAATCCATCTTTTCTGCCAAACCCCTTGCATTTCCCCCGCCATTGTGGTAAAATATAAGGAGATTTTTCCAAACGGGAGACTAAATACATGAACTACCGCACCGAACACGATACCATGGGCACCATCCTCGTTCCCGCCGACCGCTATTGGGGCGCGCAAACCCAGCGTAGCCTTGAAAACTTTCCCATCGGTACCGAAAAAATGCCCATCGATAGCATCCGCGCCGTTGCCATTCTGAAATCCGCCGCAGCCGCAGCCAACCGTACCCTGCGTCCTGAGCGCATGACCGAGCAAAAGCAGGCCCTCATCACCCGCGTCTGCGACGAAATCCTGCGCGGCGAGCTTGACGACCACTTTCCCTTGGTGGTCTGGCAGACCGGCAGCGGCACACAAAGCAATATGAATGTCAATGAGGTCATCGCCAATCGCGCCAACACCATCGCAGCCGCGACGCTCCTGCACCCCAATGACGATATCAATATGTCCCAGTCCTCCAACGATACCTTCCCCACCGCCATGCATATCGCCGCCATCCTTGCCATCGAGCAGACGCTGCAGCCTGCCGTGGAAAACCTGATTTCCACACTCAAGCGTCTGGAGAAGGAAAACGAGGACGTCGTCAAAAGCGGCAGAACCCACCTGCAGGATGCCACGCCCATCCGCTTTTCCCAGGAGATCAGCGGCTGGCGCGCCTCACTTGAGGCCGACCTCTCCATGATCACGGATGCGCTGGAATACCTGCGTCCCCTGGCGCTGGGCGGCACCGCCGTCGGTACCGGCCTCAACGCGCCTGCCGGCTTTGACAGCGCCGTTGCCAAAGAAATTTCCAACCTCTGCGGCACACCCTTCCGCACAGCCGAAAACAAATTCCACGCCCTGACCTCCAAATGTGAGCTGGTCGCCGTCCACGGTGCCCTCAAGGCGCTGGCCTGCGATCTGATGAAGATCGCCAACGACATCCGCCACCTCGCCTCCGGTCCTCGCTGCGGACTGGGAGAAATCACCATTCCCGAAAACGAGCCCGGCTCCTCGATCATGCCCGGCAAGGTCAATCCCACCCAGTGCGAGGCCATCACCATGATCGCCGTGCAGGTCATGGGCAATGATGCCGCCATCGGTGTCGCCGCCTCCCAGGGCAACTTCGAGCTCAACGTCTTCATGCCGGTCCTTGCCTATAATTTCCTGCAGTCCGTTCGCCTGCTGGCCGACGGTATCCGCTCGTTTGATACCCGTTGCGTCAGCGGTATCGTCGCCAACCGCCAAAAAATGCACGATAATTTGCATCATTCCCTGATGCTTGTCACCGCGCTCAATCCGCACATCGGCTATGAAAATGCCGCACGCGTCGCCAAAGCTGCATACGCCGAGAACATCTCGCTGCGCGATGCCTGCCTGCGCCTGGGTTACCTCACCGCCGAGCAGTTTGACGCCGTCTTCCACCCGGAGGATATGGCGTAAAGGGTAAGTACGCAAGGGAACGACGCGGGGGGAACTTTTGAAAAAAGTTCCCCCCGCACCCCCTCAAAACCTTTGAAAATTTTTAGCAAGAGTTTTAACGATTCTGTTCTGCCCGAGTGGAACGGTATGCCATATAGTCCCCTGCCCCATTTCTCAATTTCCACCGGAGGTTCCCTATGTCACTTTTCGTCGCCCGTCATGGGCAAACCACCTGGAACGTTGAAAACCGCGTCTGCGGTCTGAGCGACGTCCCGCTGACCGACGTGGGCATCGCGCAAGCCGAAGCCATGGCCAAGGATGCCGCATCGCGCAACCTGCGTGCCATTCTCTGCTCGCCGCTCTCCCGTGCACAGCACACTGCCTCCTTCGTCGCCGATCTGTGTCAGCTTCCTATCATCACAGAGCCTCGCCTGATCGAGCAGAATTACGGCATTTTTGAAGGTAAGAGCGGCTATGATCCCGGTTTTCTCGCCAACAAACGCCTCTTTGCCACGCGCTATCCCGGCGGAGAATCGCATATGGACGTTGCCGCCCGGATCTACCCACTCCTGGACGAGATGCGCCCACGCTGCTTGAGGGAAAACATCCTCTTGGTCTGTCACGGCGGTGTCTGTCGCGTCATCCACACCTATTTTCATTCCCTGAGCAACGAGGAATACTTCCTATACCAAGCACCCAACGCCACCTTGTTGGAATATCATTTCACCTGAAAGGACTCCCTATGAATATCCGCGAGCAATCCCTTATAAAGCATTACGAGTGGGGCGGCAAGATCGAGGTCGTTACCCGCTGTCCCATTGAAAATAAGCAAGATCTGTCCCTGGCCTACACGCCCGGCGTGGCCGAGCCTTGCCTGGAAATCCAAAAGGACGTGCAAAAATCCTATGAGCTGACCCGTCTCTCTAACCTGGTCGCTGTC
>JAFTSR010000325.1 GCA_017467225.1 Clostridia bacterium
ACAAGCGTCAGGCAATCTGCCGCAGAGTATATCCCACCGATCCCAAGAATAGTACCGGGGTTAAACTGATCGGAAAAGCACCCGAAAAGTTAGATACTTATAAGATGTTCCCGACCAATCCGTATTAAAAAGTTGGAGTTGCATTTTTGTACTATGAGCACAACAAAAAGGCAGGTGCGCAAAGCGTGCCTGCTTTATTTGTTCCCGTTCTTTTGACGGTGTGAGCCGGGATTTGGGTCAATCGTCGTATTCCACATCCATGACGGTGTCGCAGTGCCAGCCGCCGGTGTGCGCGCCGTAGTAGCCCTCATGCCAGTAGACGGGCATGTTATCCTGCGCGTGAATGGGAACGATGGGACGCCAGATCTTGGTATCCTCCTCGCGTCCGGTGTCGGGGATGCTGCGAATGGTCTGGTACAGCTCATAATGCGCGCCCTTGTCGTTGGAAATGTAGCTTTCCAGCACGCGTGCGCGCGCGTCGCTGTCATAGCGAGCGATATAGACGCGGTCGGTATCCACAAAGCGGTGACGATAGCTGGACTGATGTGCCACACCGGTGCCATAGTAGAACGCCATGCCGCCGACATAGGTTTCGGAGCCGTCGGTTTGACCGGCAGGAGAAAGAAACTCACCGCCGCTGCAGATGGGCTCACTGATCTGCCAGGTGCCGTTGCGGTAGGTGGCCACACTGTAGTAGAGCGTGCTGGGCTCTCTTGCGATGAAGGGCGAGAAGCCAATGCGATAGGGCTGTGTGGGAGAAACGTCCAAAAGGCGGACGGTCTCGCCGGCCGGTGCGGCGTAGACGGTCTGCAGAGAGGGAATATCGATCAGCGAATTTTCGCCAAACAGGCAGACGTTCTGTCGTTCGCCGTTCATGTTCAGAAGATTGCCGTCATAGTCGAAAAGACCTGCGCGGATGACGTGCTCCTTGGGATTGTGCGGATGCCCGTACAGAGCGAAGAAAAAGCGCTCAGTATAGCCGTTGGCGGTGGGAAGCAGCAGCTTGCGGATGTCAAAATAGTACAATCCGCCCAGCTTGTTGCGCTCAAGGTCAGTGGAGAGGAAAATGGTGGTATCGCTCCAGGTCTTGCCTGCATCGGCAGAGGTGCGGAAGCCACAGGTGGTACCGTTGACGCGGGTGAACAGCCAAAGCTCGCCGCGGATGGTGTTTTCAAATAACTGCGCGTAGGTGACCGTGCCATCGTAAGCGAGATGCTGCTCCTTGCCAAAGGAAAGCAGATCGTATGGACGCTCGGTGATGCGATATTTCAAAATGTTACCCGAGCCGTGACCGGTGTAAGCGACCATGATCTGTCCGCTTTCCAGTACGCATATGGAGGCAGCGTTGTGCTCGTCGCAGTAGCAGCAGTTGAGATGGCAGATGCAGACGTCCACGCTGAGTGCGCGACTGCACTTGGCGTCCAGCTCCTTGACGTGGATTTCACCCACGTCGGTGCAATACGCAATATAGGTTTTGCCGTTGGAGGCAACGATGGCTTTCTCATTGATCCACCAGTCGGTGTTGGCGCGCTTGATGCGCAGCTGTCTTGTGCGTTCGTTTGTCATGATGCTCCTCCCTGATGCAAAAATGTGGAATTATTCACATTATACTGCATAAGACTGCCGTTGACAACCCAAAAAAC
>JAFTSR010000326.1 GCA_017467225.1 Clostridia bacterium
CCCTTCCCCACAAGCTATCTCTCATGTAACTTCGCACCAAACCCAGTGGGCAGGGCCCCACGGAGACAATCGCTGTACGCCAAATCGACGCACAGCGCTAAAAGCTTGACCAAAAAATTCATAAAAGGTTTTGAAGATTCCAAGGAAACTTTTCTCAAAAGTTTCCTTGGTGGGGCGTGGGGCAAAGCCCCACAGCTCCCGTCGTACCCAACCCAGTGGGCAGGGTCCCACGGAGATAATCATTGCATGTCAAATCGACGCACAGCGTTAAAAGCTTGATCAAAAAACTCATAAAAGGTTTTGAAGGTTCCAAGGAAACTTTTCTCAAAAGTTTCCTTGGCAGGTGCTGGGCAGCGCCCTGCCCGCCGGAGGCAACCCAAGCGCCCTGCCCGCCACAGGCAGGCAAGATCCCCCGCTACCGGAGACAACCCCATTCACATGCAAAGGAAAACACACCATGAAAGACATTCTCATCGGCGTTGATGCCGGCGGCACCAAGACCGTCGCAGCAGCATACACACCGGACGGCACGCTGATCGCCACACAAAGCGGCGCGGCAGGAAACGTCGCCGCCGACCCGGTCGCCGCAAGCCGCGCTATCATCGACACGATCGAAGCACTGCTCACCCACATAGAAGGGCTTTTTTCCGCTTCTCTGCCGCTCCTTTGCGTGGGAGCTGCAGGAGTCAGCCGCGGCGGCGAAATTCTCACCCGGGCCCTTGACAGCGCTTTTGGGGAACGTTTTGACCGCATCTGCGTCATCAGCGACGCCGAGCTTGCACTGTACGCCGCGCATGGCGGCGAGGATGGGCTTTTGCTGATCGCAGGCACCGGCTCGATCGGCTACCGCAAGAGTGGATCGACGCTGTATCGCGCCGGCGGCTGGGGACATCTTCTGGGCGACGAGGGCAGCGCCTGGGCGATCGCTCGCGCGGCCATTTGCGCCGTCCTGCAGGCCACGGATCGCGGACTCCCTGCGCCGGAGCCGCTGTGGCATGCCATCGCGGCACAGCTGCAGATCGACACGCCGCAAGCCCTGCTTTCTTACGTTTACAGCCATCCCAAGGCCGACGTCGCCGCGCTTTGTCGGGCGGTTACACAATGCGCCGACGGTGGCGACCAGCTCGCCCTGCGCATCCTGCATCAGGCCGGCGAAGCCCTGGCGAACCTCGCACAGGAGCTGGTCTCCCGTGCGCCCTGCCAAGAACAACTTCCCCTTGCCATCAGCGGCAGCGTGCTGCGCCATTGCACCCACGTGCGCGCCGCCCTCGCGCGCGCCGCCTCGGAGAAAAATTTGCCGCTCTCCCATATCATAAGCGCCGACGAGCCGACGCGCGGCGTGCTTTCTGCCTTCGCATCGCTGTCATAAAGGAGTGATTTTATGGTTTCTTACAACCGTCTTTATGAATTTCTCAACCTCGGGTTGATTTCTCGCGCCTATCCCTGCTACGCCGCAGCGGTTGGTGATGCCAACGACACCTATTTTTCGGCCATCGGCGGATGCCGCACGCTCTATCCGCAGCGTACGCCCCTTGAGCGTGAGGCGCTGTTTGATATGGCTTCCATGACCAAAATCATCGCCACCACCTGCGCCGCGCTGCGCCTGATCGATCGCGGCGTACTTCGCCTGGAGGACACGCTGGACCGCTATTTTGAGTGCTGCTACGGCAAGGAAAAGACCACCGTTCGGCAGCTGATGACGCATACCTCCGGCCTTTCTGCCCACCTGCCGCTGTGGCAGACCGAGGCCTCTCCCGACACCGCAGCCGACGCGATTCTGCGCTCCTCCCTGCGCGCCGCGCCGGATACCAAGGTGATCTATAGCTGCATGGGCTACATACTGCTGGGCAAGCTGTTGGAGCGTCTTTGCGGCGAGTCCTTGGACCGGATCGTGCAGCGCGAGGTGCTGACGCCGCTTGGCATGCGCCGCTCGACCTTCTGCCCTACCGCTGACGCCATCTGCGTGACCACCGAAAAAAAGGTGGGACGCGAGGACTATATCTGCGGCCACGTGCACGACGAAAACGCGCATTTTTTGGGCGGAATTTCGGGCAACGCCGGCCTGTTTTGTCCGCTGGATGACGTCATCACCTTCGCGCAGATGCTCTCGCGCCGCGCCGACGGTTATCTGTCGCGCGAGCTTTTCGAGCTCGCCGTCACCGACCTGACTCCGTTTGACGCCGAGGAAAGCCGCGGACTCGGCTTCCATTTGTACCGCGACGGCGTCTACCCGGGCGGTCGCTGCATGCACCGCGGAAGCTACGGCCACACCGGATTTACCGGCACGACGCTGTACGTCGACGCCCAAAGCCGGGTCTTCTGTCTGCTTTTGACCAACCGCGTCTATTTCGGGCGCAACACGCCGTATTATTACGCACACCGCCGCGCATTTTTTGATCTGGTATTCGGCTCAGATTGCTAATTTATCAACCTGTAGTTCATTTTTTGATATCATCAGTTTATTTAGAGGTGCTATATGTATCAAAACAAGCTGTCCGTTAAAAACGGTATTGACCGTCCCGAGCTTTGGCGTGACGCTCTGCGTGGCAAGCGCGTGGGACTTTTGACCAATCCCTGCGGCGTGGATCGCTCGCTGCACCTGACCTCGGATCTTTTGTATGAGGCGGAGTGTCTGCATTGCTTGTTTTCGCCGGAGCACGGCGTGCGCGGTGAGCAGCAGGCCGGTGTGCAGGTCGACAACTACACCGACGCCAAAACCGGTCTGCCCGTCCACAGCCTGTACAGCAACGGTCACCATATCCCGCCCGAGGTTTTGCGCGAGCTGGATGCCGTCGCCTTCGACGTGCAGGACATCGGCGCGCGCTACTACACCTACGTCTATTCCCTCTCTTATCTGATGGAGGATTGCGCCGCTGCGGACAAGGAGCTGATCGTTTTTGACCGCATCAATCCGCTCGGCGGCGCCAAAATCGAGGGCACCGTTCTTGAACGGGCGTATTCCTCGTTCGTCGGGCGTTATCCGATCGCCTCGCGCCACGCTCTGACGGTTGGCGAGTTCGCCCGGTACATCAACGCCAGCGAGCACATCGACTGTCGGCTGCACGTCATTCCCTTGGAGGGCTGGCGCAGAGACATGCTTTTTTGCGACACTGACCTTTCCTTCATCGCGCCCTCGCCTAATATTCCGACCTTTGAGAGCGCTCTTTGCTACATCGGAACCTGCCTGTTTGAGGGCACCAACGTCTCCGAAGGACGCGGCACGACCCGCCCGTTTGAGACCATTGGCGCGCCGTGGATGGACGGTGAGCGCGTGGCCGACGAGCTGCGCGCGCTGAATCTGCCCGGATTCATGGTTCGCCCGTGCTACTTTACGCCGGTCTTTTCCAAGCACGCGGGAGAGCTTTGCTGCGGTGTGCAGCTGCACGTGACCGACCCGCGCGCCTTTGATCCGTTTGAGGTTGGGCTGCGGCTTTTGTGCATCATTGCCGCGCGACACCCGGAATTTTCCTTCACACCGCCCTCGAAAAACGGCATCGCGACCATTGATCGCTTGCTCGGATGCGGCGATTTGCGCAAGGACAATTTTTCTCCCGATGCATTTCTGGCGCGGCAGGAAGAGAGCCTTGCCCGTTACCGCGAGAGCATCGAGCCGTATCTTCTGTACCAATAACCAATATCTGCGGTTTATTTTTTCTACCGTCAGTTTACGAGGTGACTGAAAATGAGCAATCAAGCAAACGCAGCGCCTGCTGCGAGCGTTTCCATCCCCTTGCCCTCTTCTTGGGTTGAGCTTCTCTTGCCCGTGCTGCAGCAGCTGCAAAATGACGCGCGTGCCGCACAGCTTTGGACGTTCGTGCTGGAGGAATATCAAGCTGCCGAACACGGCGGCGTGCCGATCTACCCGCCCTTCCCTCACATCTTTCGCGCCTTTGCGGAGCTTCCGCCAAATGAGGTTCGGGTGGTGCTTCTGGGGCAGGATCCGTATCACGGTGTCGGGCAGGCCGAGGGTCTGAGCTTTTCCGTGCCCGAGGGCGTCAAGGCGCCGCCGTCGCTGCGCAATATTTTCAAGGAGCGCGAGACTGACGTCGGCATTCCTGCCGCGGGTGCGTCGCCTTGCCTTTTGCCATGGGTCAAGCAAGGCGTGCTGCTGCTCAACACCACGCTGACGGTACGCGCCGGGGAGGCTGGCAGCCATCGCAAGCGCGGCTGGGAGCAGTTTACGGATGGCGTTTTGCGCGTGCTGGACGCACAGCCGCGGCCGATGGTCTTTCTGCTTTGGGGTGCTGACGCACGAAAAAAGAAGGCACTGCTGCAAAATCCCGGGCATTTGATTCTGGAGTCCGAGCACCCCAGCCCGCTCTCCGCGTATCGCGGATTTTTCGGCTCGCAACCCTTTTCGCAAATCAACGCCTACCTGACCGCACACGGTCTGCCGGAGATTGATTGGAGAACTTGAAGAAACGATTTTTCAAGAAAAGCAGGGGGAAAACTTTTGTGTATAAAAGTTTTCCCCCTTTCAAAAAACTTGAAAAAGGAAAATATTTTTCTCAAAAAGGCGCCCTGTTCGTTGTTTGGGCGGGATTTATTCAAATGGCGGTTTATTTTTTGAAATCACCGGTTGATTTTCAAAGGGTTGTTATATACTGTTTGAGTCCGTCGCCGCTGCAACAAAATCCTTTTCCCCCCTCATTAAAGTTCTTCTGGGTGGGGTGTGGGGAGGGGTTCTTCTTTTAAGAAGAACCCCTCCCCACTTTTTCTTCCATCCCCCACAGTTGCTTTTTACAACAGCGGGTTGATTTTTACATCGGTTGCCGTGAGCTGTCCGCGGTCGGCGACAAAGCCCAGGTGTGTCAGCTGGTCGGTCGGAAGACCGCCCTGGATCAGCAGGACGTCGTCGATATACACCTCAATAACATCGTCGATCAGGATGCAGCGCACGTCGTACGGGCGTCCGGCCTTGACCGGGAAGCTGCGCTGTGCAAGCGGATCGAAGCTGTACAGGCGATACAACCCGACTCTTTGCTCCTCTTGCTCCATGAGCACCACGTACGGGCAGCCCAGCGCACGCAGGAACAAACCACCGCTTCCCTGCACCGTCAGCGTCGCTTGCAGCATGGCAGAGCCGGCAGCGACAGCCTGCGCAGGCAGCGGAACGGAAACGGGATGATAGTCCTTCGGCGCGGTCGTCAGCGTCAACGTGCCA
>JAFTSR010000327.1 GCA_017467225.1 Clostridia bacterium
CTCAGTCTTTTGCTTCGCAAAATCCAGCTCCCTCGTCAGAGGGAGCCAAGGGCGATTTGTCTCCAACTTGACACAAGCATATAATGCACCCAAAGCAGCAAAGACCGCAAAGGCATCATATTGCGTAGTGGACACAACATTTCATCATTGTGAAAAAGACGGTTTTCGTGCTATAATACGGCTAAAGCGACGATTGACACGCTTTGAAACGGTCAAAGGAGATGAGCTTTATGTTTGATATTTTTTCGCTGCCCGATGTCAAGATGCCCGAAGGGTTTTTGTGGGGCGCCGGTTACGCGGGGCATCAGGTAGAGGGGAATAATATCCACTCGCAGAACTGGGCCTATGAGCAAGCCGGTCAAACCAAGGAAAAATCCGGTATGGCCTGCAACAGTTATGAGCTTTGGGAAAAGGACGTGGAGATCGCGCAGGAATGCGGCCTGCAAGCCTTCCGCACGTCGGTGGAGTGGAGCCGGGTAGAGCCACATGAAGGCGAGTTCTGCCAAGAAGCGGTCGACCACTACATCCGGTTTTTTGCCGCCCTCAAGGAACAGGGAATTCAGGTCTTTGCCACGATGGTGCATTTTACCGTGCCGCTGTGGTTTGAAGAAAAAGGCAGCTTTAAAAACCTTGATAATTTAAAATACTTCGAAAGTTATCTGGAGTTCCTCGTTCCGCAGATCGCTCCTTACGTGGATTTTTGGAACGTCTTCAACGAATTCAACCTGCAATCGCCCGAAGCTAAGCTGGGCACGCTCCATTATCATGCCTTGGGCTATCACGTTATCAAAAAGTATTCCAACGGCCCCGTCAGCTCTGCTCACGCGTTGGTGCACTACGTGCCCAAGCGCCCGTGCGATCGGTTTGACCGCACGATGGCAGCGTATAACGATATCTGCAACCACGAGTTTTTCTTCCATGCCATCCGCACCGGCGAGATCGTGTATCCCCATCGGGATGCGACCTATTGCCCCGAACTGAAAGGCGCTGTCGATTTTTGGTCGGTCAATACCTACGTGCGTGATATGGTGGATGCAAGACGTCAGTGGACCGGCGGCACGCGTTACGATTTTACGAGCATGAAGATGATCGATCAGGATTTCTATCTGGAAGAGTTCAACCCCGAGTGCATCCTTGCCAATCTCGGACGCCTGCACGATAAGCCGATCTACATTTCCGAAAACGGCATTGCCTGTAAAGACGACCGCTTCCGCATCGTCTATATTGCTGAGTATCTGTCCGCTATTCAGGAGGCGATCCGCCAAGGCGCCGACGTCAAGGGATATTTGTATTGGTCCATGCTGGACAATTACGAATGGGGCAGCTTTACGCCTACGTTTGGCCTTTACGGTGTCGATCGGCAAACGTTTGAGCGCACGGCCAAGCCGAGTGCAGCATTCTATCGCGAGATCATCGAGAACAACGGCCTCACGGCTGAGATCATCCGCAAGCACCTGAAGGAAATGCCCTCGCTTGCCTTTTGAGCACGGCCGTTCATATTACAAAACCAAAACAGCCCTTGGCGCTTGCTCGCCAAGGGCTTTCGTTTATTTCGCTGTCAGATGCACCAGGTGGGCGACACCCGGGATGCTTTCGCCCTGCTGATTGGTGGTGGGGGACATGAGCGCACCGGTGCTCAAAATCAGCATATCGTTGATCTCGCCGGCCTCCATGCGCTTGAGCAGGTGGCCGCACAGCACACCGGCCGAGCAACCGCAGCCGGAGCCACCGGCGTGTACGTCCTGTGTGTCGCGGTCGTAGATCATCAGTCCACAGTCGCGGTGACGGTCGGCAAGCTCCACGCCGTCGGCCAGCAGCAGCTCGGCCAGCAGCCGACTACCCACCAGCCCGAGGTCGCCGGTCACCACCATATCGTAGTCGGTCGGTTGCGAGCCGGTATCGCGGAAATATCGCAACAGCGTATCGGCGGCGGCCGGTGCCATGCAGGCACCCATGTTGTTGATATCGGTCATGCCCTTATCCACAATACGCCCGGGACATACGTCCGCCACACGCACCTTGCCGTCACCCACGCCCACGATGGCCGCGCCCGAAGCGGTTGCCGTCCATTGCGCGGTGGGTGCACGCTGGCCGCCGTATTCCAACGGATAACGGAACTGTCGCTCGGCCGAGCAGAAGTGCGACGAAGTCACCGCACCGCAACGCTCAGCACCGCCACCATCAATAAACACGGATGCCACCATCAGCGACTCGGTCATGGTGGAGCAGGCACCGTATAATCCCACTACCGGCACACCGAGATTGCGCAGGTGATAGTGTGAGGCCACGCATTGATTGAGCAGGTCGCCGGCAAACAGACAGTGCAGTGCCTCCGGCTCGATACCGGCGTTTTGCATCGCTCGCGAAAGCGCCTCGCGTTGTAGCGCGCTTTCGGCTTTTTCCCACGAATCCTCGCCCATGCTGGAATCCAAAAACAGTGCGTCAAAATCCGCGGCCAGCGGCCCTTCGCTTTCCTTTCGACACCCCACAGCGGCGTGCCCCAGAATATGCACACGGTCTCCCAACGCAATCACGCTGTCGCCCAAACGCTTTGCCATATAAGACGCCTCCTTTACTGTTTTAGTATTTGCACCCGGCAAGGGAATATGCGCAGTATAGAAAGCGCAATGTATAAAAGTGAAAAAAATGTTGACAAATGTTTTTTGACTATGCTATACTGAATCATCAAATCTTTTTGATAATCTAAATTTGGGGGTTTACCACTATGGCTACTTTGGAAGAACTGTTGCAGAATTACGTCAATGCGGATTACGAGACGCTGATTGCCCTGGGCAAAGATGCGTTTGTGAAGCTGTGGCCGGCTTGCAAGGCTGTCGATGAGGAGCACAACGGCTTCTTCATGATGACCAGCATCCTGCTGTCCGCTGTTGGTGCTGACGGCGTTCTGACTGCGAAGGAGAAGAGCTTCATCAGCGAAGTGATGGGTCTGGATGATGAGCAGATCAACACCCTGATCGGTATGTACAACCCGGCTGCTGCCGACCTGGTCGATAGCTTTGCTGACAAAATGCCGACCGAGATCAAGACGGCTGTCCTGCAGTACGTCACCGCTGTCGCCGCGATCGACGAGAAGATCAGCTGCGAAGAGACGGCGTTCATCCGCAAGATCCTGGCCTAAGAACAATAAAAAAAGAAGTCTGCACCGGCAGACTTCTTTTTTTATGCAAAATATGCTTGCGGAAGAAGCGGATAACCGCCGATCTCAAACAGACAGTCCCGATTGCGAAGAATGCGCACCAGCTCGGTCCCATTGGTCGGCAACACGCGCGTGCGCAGAGCGGCGATGCCCTCATGCCCGGGATCGTGCAGATCGGTGCCGAGCGTCACCACCGGCATGGGCTGCTCGGCGGTATACCGCGCCGCCACGCCTACACGGGAATTGTGGTGAGGATGCAAATTCATCATCTCAATGCCGTCTAAATGCTCCGGCGAGATCAGCGTCATGCCGTTCCGAAACGGATGTGCTTGCAAAATCAGCCGATCCTCGTTGGCGTATTCACGGTAGAAGGCCTCAATACCCATATCCAGCCGGGGGAAGGTCTCACGCAGAAACGCCTCGTCCACACCGTAAACGAGATAGTCATTCATGTTTTCGGTAAAGCGGAATTCGGCGCCCAGCAACATCTGCAGCCCCAGCTTTTCGCCCTCGTCGGTGGCAATGCGGAAATCCTCCAGATAGGTCGCTACCGGATCGTCTGCGTGCGCATAAGGGCCGTCGCTGTAGAAGTGATTGGCGATAACAACGGCATCGTAGCCCTTTGCTTTGAGGCGTTGCACCATCTCGCGCGGTGGGATGTGGCTGCAGCCGGAGCACGGGCTGGTGTGTGCGTGAAGCTCGATTTTATAGGCATACCCGGACAGATATTCCCGCACCGCTTCGGGGATGACGTGTTGCATAGTGACCGCTTCCTTTCTCTTATGGTATACATTAACAGAAATCCACCGAGATGTCAATCTATTGACTTTGTCGTTTGCGACCGCTATAATGGTTTTGTCGAACTGCTACAAAAGGAGATGCACTTATGGAAAAATATGCGTGGAAAGCTCTCATCAAAGACGGCTGCCTGGATGAGTATATTCGTCGGCACGACAATTTGCCGGAGGATATGAAGAACTTGCTGCATGAGGCCGGTATTTGCAACTACACCATTTGGAACGTGGGCAACGAGCTGTTTGGGTATTACGAGTGCAAAAACGGCATCGAATTTGCCGCCAACGTGCAAAGCGGCAGCCCCATCGTGCAGCGGTGGGACGAATATATGTCGGATATTCTGATTATGGAAAAAGACCCGAACACCGGCGCACAACCGCTGTTGCGGCAGGTATTTTCATTTGATTAAAACAAAAAGGCTTGACCGGGAGGTCAAGCCTTTTTACATTAGCGGATGTCGTAAACCGAGCGCAGCGTGATGCTCTGGGGGTCGCCCTCCACAATACGCACGGTCCTGCTGCCGGCTTCCATATCGAAATAGTTGTCGCTGAGGATGAAATCGCTGTCCGGCGAATCGATCTCCACCGCCTGCGCATACGCCTGCGCATACACGGTGATCTCGTCGCCCGAGCGACTCCACGTGAGCTTCGGATCGGCAAACAGGTAGTGCTTGGGCGCGGTGAACAGCGCCGTGCCGCCCGAAACCGCTTGGCTGTTCACTTCAAAGCAGAAGGACAGGTGGTTGCGCTCGACGTCGGTTTTGCAGAAATCCAGCTCATCCAGATGCACCACCGACAGCGCCGGCACGGTGACATCTTCGCTTCCCTCCTGCAGCACGTTGCTGTTGGCGTCGCGCAGTTGCCACACCACGCGACCGGTCACCGACTCCATAGAATCGTTGTTGACCGACAGTACGGCGGTGGTTTCGTAATCGAAGAAATCCGGTTGTACGTACACCGCACGGCGGCTATCTGTCTCGCCAACCTCTGCGCAGGAGATCATAACAGGTGCGTAAAACCGCTTGGCGACGTATTGCAACGCCTTGTAGCGGCCGTAGTAATCAATGCTGGCCCACGAGGCTACCGGCCAGATATCGTTGAACTGCCAATACAGCGTGCCCATGCATCGGCCGCGGTTGCGGCGCAGATGCTCCACGCCGTAGCGGATGGCGGTTGCCTGCAGTAGCTGTGAGGCATACAGCAGCGTTCCGAAATCCGTGGGGTAGAGGAAGGTCTGCGACAGATACGACAGAATTTTGCCGTTGGCCGTCGAGTTGCGCTGATGGCGCTCCATTACGCGGCTGAAGATGTTGCGGTCCTCCGGCAGCGTGAAGGCGTTGACCGTCTTCTCGCAGGGGAACGACTGGAAACCGAACTCGCTTAAATAGCGGAAGAAGTGGTTGCGGTATTCCGGATACGGCAGGTTGCCGTGCCACACCATCCAATAATGTGCGTCACCGTAGTTTTCATCCTGCGGATGAATATCGTGGCTGCAGGAGGTAGGAGACGAGGGAATATACGGTAGCTCCGGGCATACCTCGCTGACGATGCGGGGGAACATCTCCTCAAAGATCGCCTCGTAATTCCGGCGCTCGGCCTCACCGGCGTCACCGACAGATTCCATGCCGACCAGCATTTCCTCCGATTCGTTGTTGCCGCTCAGCACCGCCATGCAGGCATGATGCCGGATGCGCAGCAGGTTTTCGCGCACCTCTGCCTCCAGCTCGCGGTGTAGCTCCTCATCCGCAGGCGGCAAGCAGCACGCAACCATCATATCGAAAAAGACGATCAAGCCAAGCTCGTCGCAAATATCAAAAAAGAAATCATCGGGATAATAGCCGCCGCCCCATACGCGGATGGCGTTGAAATGGCAGCGCTTGCCCTGCTCCAGTAGCCAGCGTGTGCGGTCGGCTGTGATGCGGGACAGGATGTTGTCCTCGGGGATGTAGTCCGCGCCCATGGCAAAAAACGGGATACCGTTGACGCGGTGATAAAAGCTCTCGCCGTATTCGTCTGGCTGTTGCACCAGCTCCAGCGTGCGCAAACCGATGCGCTTGGTCACACGGTCGGCTACCTCGCCGTCTTGCAGAATATCAGCGGTAACGGTATACAGCGGCTGTTCGCCCATACCGTTGGGCCACCACAGCTGCGGATTTTCCATTTCACATTCCACGCCGTTTGTCAGCTCGGCGGTCGTGCCGTCCGGCGCTGTCAGCGTCAGATGCGGTACGCTGTTGTCCGACGTAGCAGCGGTGGCGGTGATGAATACGCGCTCTTCCTCGTGCCGCTGCAACACACGGACGTCCGTGATGCGTGCGCTGTCCTCGATCAGCAGATAGATATCGCGCCAGATACCGGCATCCGGCAGCATGGGACCCCAGTCCCATCCGTACATGCAGTAGGCCTTGCGGATGTACGGAAACCCGCGATAGGTGTCGATACTGCTGGGGCAATGGTACTGCTCATCCAGCGCCTTGATATAGGCGGTAGGGGAGGCAAAGCAGAGGGATAACTCGTTGTCACCCGGCAGTAGTTGTTCGGTGATATCAAACTCATAGCGGCGGTGCATGTTTTTGACCGAGGCGATCTCTGCGCCGTTTACGCGGATGGTGCACAAGGTATCAAGTCCGTCGCAGCACAGCTTCACGCGGTGACCGTCCGGCTGCACGACAAACGTTCTGGTGAAGGTATAATCGTGCTGCATCAGCTCCAAAAACCACAGCTCGTTGTCCCGATAATAGGGATCTTCCGCCAAACCGGCGTCCATCAAAAAAGAGTAGACCGAGCCGGGGATTTGCCCACTGCAGGTATATCCGTTTCCGGTCATTTGCCAAAGACCGTTCAACTCAATGCGTTTCATACATGCCTCCGTCGCTTTGAAGTGATACTTCCTGCTTATTGTACTATACTTAACAGCAAAATGCAACGGATTATGAAAATTCTTGAATAAAAAATAATATTATTTCACCACCCTACTTGACAAAAGAGAAAGAGGTTGCTATAATCAAAAAAGAACATATGTTCTTTCGCTGATTATGGAATTCCTCATAGGACATCGTATCATTGAAAGGAGCAAAGGAATTGAGTCTAGCAATCGCTATTATGACAGCAGCAATAAATGGAGATGCGTTATCCCCACAACTCTCAACCAGTTCTAAATACAAGCATTGGGTTAGTGTTGAGGATTTGAAACGATGCATTACATGTACTGAAAACCACGGAACGATTTGGCTAAATTCTGAAATACCGGATTTGAATCCACCCATACACCCCCATTGTCGTTGTGTTATCCAGCAAATGCAAACTATTAGGGCGGGAACTGCAACTATCAATGGTATAGATGGTGCCGATTGGACGCTAAAATACGATAAGAGCTTACCAAGCTACTATGTGTCCTATGAGGAAGCAGTTGCGAGCAGATGGAAACCCGGTAAATGGCCTTCCAACTTTATCCCGAATAAAATGATAACTGGTGGGACATATGATAACGATGATGGTCATTTGCCCCATTCGGAAGGCAGAGTATGGTATGAAGCAGACATCAACTATCAAACGGGCAGAAGAAATAAACAACGTGTTGTTTGGTCAAATGATGGCTTGATCTTTGTCACATACGACCATTATGAGACTTTCTACGAAATCACATAAGGAGAGCAACTATGAAAATTATCGAATTAGATTTAACAGGCTGTGAATACCTGTTTGACATTCATGAAAGAATTCGAATTGCGTTTGATTTCCCGGACTGGTATGGAAAAAACTGGAGTGCGTTCTGGGATTTACTTCGAAGCGAGTGTGATGCAGACCAGGTAATCATAAAGGGTACAAACAGTTTATCTCACGAATTTGATAGTCACCTTAACAAGCTGTATGAGATCTTGGGACGAAATATCAATTTCCGCCAAAAGCTCTCTTTGAATTCTTTTTCTTACAAGATAATCGACTAGTCCAAGTGGCAGGGGATACGTATAACGTCCATATGAGATAATGATAAAAAACCGTGCGGTAGACGTTTCTGCCACGCGGTTTTCATTATATTTCAATTCCAAAAAATTTTAGGTGCAAGCAAGCGTGTGAGGACGGCTGTCAAAAAAATATTTACATTAGAATAGCAACATGATAAAATAAAATCAAGAGAAAAGCACACACGGCGGCCCAAAAAGCTGTCGTTATTCTACGATACAAAACCAAATAAAAGGAGGAATCGATTATGGCATCATGGGAAGAGTCACGGAGAAAAGTTGGCGCGGAATATGAAGAACGAGAACGTCAAAGACAATTGGCAGAGCAATACAGACGTGAAAGCGATCTGATGAACTCACTCAGCAGCCCGAGTTCAAGCAGTAGTTCAAGCAATGGCTCATCCTACAGCTATTCAGGTGGTGGTGGGACACCAATACCTACCTCCCGTTTGATCGCTATTTTCCTTGCCGTGGCGCTGGTTGTGGTTGGCGTAATCGTTGGTATCAGCTTCAATAGCTACCATAACGGCGAATGGACTTCCGCTACCGCTGATAAACAATCCGGTCGCTCTGCAGCGGATTATCAAAATTATCTGTTGTCCTTGGATACGGAATATAAATACTGGAATGTTGCCTATGAAAAAGCGCCGGCCACTCTGTGGAATTACTTGATCGGCTTTGTTGATCTGGATAAAGCCGAAGGCTACAGTCTCGGTGGATATAACGTTGAGGGCGGTAATGTTTATGATTACCGTTTTGAAGGCGACGATGCCGGCACCGGTATTCCCAATGGCTGGTACACCTTAACAAAGCTTGATGGCATCCATGTGCTTATCGACGAAGATAACGAAACCATTTATAAAGAAGGATCCGAGTTTTACGATACCTATGCGCCGAAATTGAAGGCACTGACTCACGACAGTTCTCTTGGTGCCATTCTTGAGAAAACCAAAGACGGCGAGCACGCAATGTCCGGCTCTAACGACTCTTGGATGGAATTTATCCGCAAGGATAATACGATGGTATATTCCTATATGCTGTCAGACGATGAAACTAAAATCAGCGGCGACGAATTTCGTGCTATCACCACCTATCCCGAAGAAAAAACGGAGGAAAGATGGATTTTCTCCTACGGCAATTCTGATTACTATCCCGAAGATTGGGAGGGCTTTACCTATGCCGACGATGCTGATTTCAGCACCGATGATGAACTGGGTAAGCTGATGAAAGAGAGCAGCGACGATAGCGGCAGCGTGGCCTTTTTCAAAAAAGATGAAATAGTATTTGGAGTTTCCGTTAATTATTTCCCCAATGGCTATGACTTTGAGATCGAAGTCGCGGCAGAAGGCCACGAAAGAGGCTTTGAAGAAGATATGGTATACCGTGTAAATACCACCGACAAAACTCTGACCAAGTATGTTGACGATCACGGCGATCTGGCGGACGGAACGGATATGCCGTTATCCCAGCACCAGGATAAATACGATTTTCTGCTTAGCATCGTTCCTCACACCTACATTCGCAGCATTATTGATATGGATAAGGCTGAGGTAAGAAAAGAAAGTATGGGTCTTAAGACGATCTATGAAATGAAAGATGAAAACGGCAACGTTACCGCTGATATGAAATTGGCCTTCGGTAAAATCGGAGAGGTAATTCACTATACCGGCGAAAACGAGTATGTGCAAATTGAATTAGAGTATTGATTAAGTCGTTAGGAGGAATAGATTATGGCGTGTCCAAGATGCGGTGCTACGTCACCCGAAACGTCAGCCGGAGGATTGTGTAATTCCTGCCGTTATAAGATGGCAATGGAAGATGCTGCAAAAAACAGAGACGCCCAAAAAGCAAGAGAAGCCAAAGAGAAAAGAAACAGTCAGGTAAAATTTTGGAACGATAAAGACGGAAACCTCGTTCAAGAATACGCAGACGGAAGCCGGACCGTCACCACAAAGGGCGAGATTCGTCGTGGCTTTTGGGGCGCGATTGCCCTCATTCTTGCGGTGGTAGTCGCTATTGGTTTTGTTTTAGTGAAATTCGTATTCACGCCCTCCTCCGTCGGAAGCAGTTTTAACGGCGAAGGTGCCGAAAATCTGGTGGTTACCGCTCCTCTTGGCGAGGAAGAAAACGCACTTCTCACTCAAATTCGCACCATTGTAAAGGATGCCAAAGAATACGAGCTTCGTGTGACACAGCCCGAGCCGAACTGGTTTGTAAAG
>JAFTSR010000020.1 GCA_017467225.1 Clostridia bacterium
GATTTCGCCGAGCTTTTGGTCGATACTGTGGCCAGCGTCGATTGGGCGTTCTTCGCCAAGAACGGTAACGACGTGACCAGCCTTGCTATCATGACCGCGCGTGCACATACGCACCGCAAAAAGATCGTTTTCTTCAAGGGCTACTACCACGGCGTTTCTCCCTGGACGCAGAAGATCGACGATCCCGGCATCATCGAAGAGGATGTTATGCATAATATCTACGTTCCGTGGAACGACATTGATGCGCTCGAGGAGGTCTTCGCCGCCAACCGCGGACAGATCGCCGCTGTCATCGGTCAGCCGTACATGCACGGTAACTTTGCCGACAACGTGCTGCCCACTGAGGGTTTTTGGCAGCGTGTTCGTGCGCTGTGCAGCGAGAATGAGACTGTTCTGGTTGTGGATGACGTCCGCGCCGGCTTCCGCTTGGATATTGCCGGCTCTGACCACTATTTTGGCTTTGAGGCGGATCTGATCTGCTTCTGCAAGGCGATCGCCAACGGACACAACGTGTCGGCGCTTTGCGGTAAGAATTTCCTCAAGAGCACGGTTTCCGGCTTGTCCTACACGGGCAGCTACTGGATGAGCGCCGTACCCTTTGCGGCCGGTATTGCTTGCATCGAAAAGCTCAAGCGCATCGGTGCGCCCGGCATTCTGATCGACAAGGGCGAGAAGCTGAAGTCCGGTCTGATCGCGGCTGCTACGGAATGCGGCTACGACTTGCACGTCAGCGGCGTGCCGAGTCTGTTCTATTTGCGCCTGGCTGACGATCCGTCGCTCATGCTGCATCAGAGATGGATCGCCGAGTGCGTCAAGCGCGGTGCTTATCTGACCAATCACCATAATCACTTTATCAATGCTGCGCTGACTGACGCAGACATTGCCGAGACGGTTGAAATTGCCAAGGAAGCGTTTGCCGCCATTGGATCATAAGGATTTGACGGGGGCATGGAGATACCATGCTCCCGTCACTGCTTTACGCCTCATCCCGTGGTGCGACCTCATGCAAAAACTCCATCTGCCGGAGCGTGCGGCAAAGTGCATCCACCTGGGCTGGGGTGTTGAACAGTCCAAAGCTGACGCGAACGGTGCCGCCGTCGTCCGTCCCCAGCGTTTTGTGTGCCAACGGAGCGCAATGATAGCCGCTGCGGACGCAGATGCCTTCCTTGGCGAGATGGTTGCCGATATCGTCAGACGCCATTCCCGCACGACGGAAGGAGAGCACCGAGCCTGCCTTTTGCGGCAGTAAAATGTCATAGCCATCCCACGTGCTCATTTGCTCGGCAAGACGACGGTACAGCGCAAGCTCGTGCTCGCGAACGTGCTCTGTGCCGACACCGCGCAGATACTCTATGCCGGCCTCAAGGGAAGTGATGATGGGTGTAGGCAGCGTTCCTGCCTCGCCTCGCTCGGGAAATTCATCCGGCATGGTGGGAGAGAAGGAATGATATCCGCTGCCACCTTCGATCAGCGTATCGGGCTGCACGTCCGGACCAAGGATGCAAAAGCCGCAGCCCTGAAGTCCCAGAAGTCCCTTGTGGCCGGGTGCGCACAGGGCGCTGATGTGCATGGCCTGCATATCAATGGGCAGATGCCCGGCCGATTGCGCCGCGTCGACAAAGAACAGAATACCAAGACGGGCGCAAAGCGCGCCGATGCGCTCCAGCGGCAGCGTGTGCGAGCAGATGTTGGACTGATGCGTGCAGATCAGAACACGGGTGGCAGGGCGGTATTTGCTCAGAATATCCGCGCAGACATCACCGTTTTGCGTGGAAAAGGTGCTGTAGCTGACACCTCTTGTGCGCTTGAGCTGCTCCAAGGGTCGCAGCACGGCGTTGTGCTCCAGATCCGAGATCAGCACGTGATCGCCGTCCCTGAGCGTGCCCTTGAGCAAAAAATTGATGGCGTAGGTGGCGTTGAGCGTGAAAATGACGCGCAGCGGATCGTCCGCGCCGAAGAAGGTTGCAATACTCTCCCGACAGCGATAGATGCGTTCAGCTGAGGCCAGCGCCAGTGCATGCGAGCCGCGCCCGGCGTTGCCGCAATCGTATTTTGCACAGGAGAGCGCCGCGTCCAGAACGCAGCGCGGCTTTGGGAAGGATGTGGCGGCGTTATCGAAATATACGGTGGCCATGGCTCTGCTTCCCCGGTGCTCAGAGCGCAGAGGTGGATATTCCACGGTCATGCAGCGTGCGCTTGGCTGCTTCCAGCTGAACGCAGGGCAGCGCCAGGCCATACAGACAGCCGCTTTGGCGGCGGTCGCTCGTCATTTTGATCACGGCACCCGATATGCCGCTGTGCTGCAGTACCTTTTGCGCACGCAGGGCGGCGCTCATTGCGCCGAGCACCAGGCGACAATCGGCGTTTTCATAAAATTTCGGGGTAGACATACGGTGTTACCAGCCTTTCTTGGGTTTTCACTTCCCATGACAGCGTATGCGCGGACGACAGAAAACGACACTTGCAAAAAAAAAATTTTTTTGAAAATCATGGAACAAAACGCGTCCATACTACGTCTATTACAGCGTAGACGCGAAAAATCATATCTACACTTGATTTTACGGAGGAAAAAACAATGTTGAACAAGAAAAACGCATTTCGTATCATAGGCTCGTGGCTGCTGATCCTTGTGATGCTCTGTTCATTGATCTCCTGCGCCGCCCAGTCGGAGTCGGATGGCATGAACGGCGCGTATGACAACGACGTCAGCTATGACAAGGCAGAGGACAGTATGGGCTCAGGCTCGCTGCTTCCCGAGGTGGCACCTATGCCTGAGGCTACCCCTGCTCCCGGTGCCAAGCCCACTGAGCCGGGCAGCGCAGGCTCTGCCGGTGAGAGCACCGAGGCGCCGAGTGACGAGTACACCACCAAGATCATCCGCACCGTGACCCAGCGTGCGCAGACCAAGGCGTTTGATGCGGCGATCACGGGAATCGAGGCGCTGGTACCGCAGTACGGCGGCTACGTGGAGAGCTCCTACGTTCACGGTACGGGCTACAACGGAACCAAGGGCTCGCGCAGTGCGGAGTACACCATTCGCATTCCCGCCGAGCGACTGGATGCGTTTTTGTCCGAGGCAGGCACGCTGTACGTGGTGTCGTACAACAATGCGACGGTCAGCAACGTGACCTCGCAGTACTACGACATCGTCACCCGACTGGAGACGCTGCGCGCGGAGCAGGAAAGCTTGGAAAACATGCTCAAGGAGGCTAAGGACATCAGCACCATGCTGCAGATCAAGGATTATCTCTATCAGGTCATTTACGAGATCGAGTCCTACGAAACGCAGCTCAAGCTGCTGGACAGCCGTGTCTCCTACTCGACCCTTCGCCTCAATATTGAGGAGGTCGGGGAATACAATGCCGAGGTTGAGCAGAGCTGGGGTGAGCGCCTGGCTGCCGCCTTCAAGCAGAGCTGGGTTGCCTTCGGCAGAGGCTTCCAGGGCTTTACGGTCTTCATTGTCGCCGCTTTCCCGACGCTTTTGGTGCTGGGTGCCATTGCCGCTGTGGTTATTGTGATCGTGGTTAAGGTCAATAAAAAGCACAGCCCCAAGCAGCCGCCCAAGGATGGGGAGTAACACCACAAAAGGAGGAAAAAGCATGAACCGCTTACTTGCATTACTGATTTCGATGTGCTTGCTGCTGTCATTGTTTGCGCTGACGGCCTGCGAGCCCAAGGAAAAGGAGCAGCCCGACGACGAGCAGCAATCGGAGCAGCCGCCCGAAGAGCCTGATCCGCTTCCGCCGGATGTTGATCTGTCCGGTGATGATTGTATTGATGAACCCACGAGTCCGTCAGATCAAGTTGACTACAAGCCTGTCATTTACCTTTATCCCGAGAAGGACACCGTCTGCTCGGTGACCATGGAGCTGAACGGCAGATTTACCTGCACCTATCC
>JAFTSR010000328.1 GCA_017467225.1 Clostridia bacterium
GTCTTTTTTATAGAGTTTTTTGAAGGGGGTGCGGGGGAAACTTTTTTCCAAAAAAGTTTCCCCCGCATATTATTTACATCTCCCTCTCCGTCGCTCGCTTCCAGCAGCTGTGGCACATGGCGACATAGGCGTCGTTGCCGCCGATCAGAATTTGTCCGCCCTCGGTGACAACGCGACCTTCGGCGTCGATACGGGCGTTGACGATGGCCTTTTTGCCGCAGGCACAGATGGTCTTGATCTCAGTGATCGAGTCGGCGACCTCAAAAAGGCGGCTGCTGCCGGGGAACAGGTGCGTCAGAAAGTCGGTGCGCAGCCCGAAGCAAAGCACGGGCACATCATAGCGGTCAACAATGCAGCGCAGTTGATCGATCTGCTCCGGCGTGAAAAACTGGCACTCGTCAGCGATGACGGCGTCGGTGTCGGGCTGCGCCTCAAATTCGCGCAGAAGATCGGTCTCGCGCGTGGCGACAAAAGCTTCGGCGGACAGTCCGATGCGCGAGCGGATGGTGCCGATGCCGTCGCGGTCGTCCAGCGCCGGCTTGATCAGCCAGACGCGCATGCCGCGCTCCTCGTAATTGAATTTGGTGATCAGCGCGTTGGCAGTCTTGGACGAGCCCATCGCGCCGTATTTGAAATAAAGCTTTGCCATACCGTGTCCTTTCCGCCCACCGAGGGCAGAGAAAATCTGCTTACAGTATACCATATTTTTTCGTTTTGAGCAAGAGAAAAACGCGAAAAAAGTGTAAAAGTGTTGAAATGTGCATTACTTTGTGATATAATATATACGGCGAAAAATCGCCCGACGAAAGTTCGCCCAGTGAAAAAATACTATAATGCAATGAGCCGCAGCCAAGCGCTGTGTTATACGATAAATATATGGAGGTTTACCATGCCGAAATATGAAAATCTATCGGAGGAGATTACCGCGCACATCCGGGAGGCCAAGCAGACGGGTGTTCATCCGGATGTCGCTTTTCCCGACAGCCAGGTCATCCGCCGCCGCAATTTGGCCAAGGACACCGCTACCATCTGGCGTCCGCCCTTTGTGCATGATATCGATAAGATCATGCACTGCCCCTTTTACAATCGCTATACCGACAAAACCCAGGTCTTCTCGCTTTGGAAAAACGATGACATCACCCGCCGCAGCCTGCACGTGCAGCTGGTTTCCCGCATCTCGCGCACCATAGGCAGCGTTCTGCATCTCAATCTTGATCTGATCGAGGCCATTGCCCTTGGCCATGATATCGGCCATCCGCCCTTTGCGCATACGGGCGAGGCATACCTGGACGAGCTGTATTTCAAGCACACCGGGCGCCACTTTTTCCACAACGTGCATTCGGTGCGAGTGCTGGACGGCATTTATCCCTACAATATCAGCCTGCAGACGCTGGGCGGCATTCTGACCCACAACGGCGAGCTGCTGTGCCAGGAGTACCATCCCGAGCCTATTGAGAGCTTTGCTGACTTTGATCGCATCATTGAAAGATGCTATGAGAGCGGAGAGTTTGCCCAAAAGCTGATGCCCTCCACGCTGGAGGGGATCGTGGTGCGACTGTCCGACGTCATTGCTTACCTTGGCAAGGATCGTCAGGACGCCATGCGCACCAAAATGGCCGAGGAGAGCATGTTTGTCAACGAGGATATCGGCTCGATCAACGCCGAGATCATCAACAATCTGGTGGTCAACGTCATTGAAAACAGCTATGGAAAGCCCTATATCAAGCTGGACGCCAAGCACTTCAAGGCGCTGCAAAAGTCCAAGCAGGATAATTATCATCTGATCTACAACAATGCCGCGTCCTCGGTAGGGCTTGGCTCCACGGTGCGACCCATGATGACCGAGATTTACGGGCAGCTTTTGGACGATCTGAAGACGGGCAATCAACGCTCGCCCATCTTTTCACATCATATCGATTACGTCAATGCTGCGCACTACAAGCGCGAGATCCCCTACGAGAGCACCGAGCCCAATCAGATCGTAGTGGACTATATCGCCAGCATGACCGACAGCTACTTTATCGAACTGCACCACTATCTGTTCCCCAACAGCGATTTGCGCGTGGAATACAAGGGCTATTTTGATATTTGAGGAGACTGCATATGTTTGAGAGCATTCGCTCGTGCATCGAGCAATACGATACCATCATACTTCACCGCCATTCCCAGCCCGACGGTGACGCCCTGGGCAGTCAGATCGGCCTGAAGCACCTGATTCTTGAGAACTACCCCCACAAGCGCGTTTACGCCGTCGGAGACGCCGCCGGACGCTACGCCTTTATGCAGGACGCACCCTTTGACGATCTCGCTGACGAGGCTTACAGCGGCGCTCTGGCGATCATCCTGGACACCGGCGCGCGCGCGCTGATCAGCGACAACCGATACACGCTCGCTGCCGCTACTGCCCGTATCGATCATCATATCTTTTGCGAGAAGATCGCGGATGCCGAGGTAATCGAAACGAGCTACGAAAGCTGCTGTGGCCTGGTTACCGCCCTGGCGCTGGAGGCCGGTTGGCGCATTCCGCCCATCGCGGCGCAGGCGCTTTACACCGGCACGGTCACCGACTCCGGCCGCTTCCGCTACGACTCGACCACCCCCGACACGCTGCGCCGTGCGGCAGAGCTTCTGGCGGTGGGGATTGATACCGCGCAGATTTACCGTGACCTGTATGCGGATGATTTTTCTCGCATTCTCCTGCGCTCCAAATTTGTGCTCAAGGTCAATTTTACCGAGCATAACGTTGCTTACATCTACACGACCAAGGAGGAGGCGGCCGCATGCGGCGTGGACACCTTTACCATCTCGCGCGGCATGGTTGGCGTAATGAGTGAGATTCGCGGTGTCGATATCTGGGTCAATTTCACCGAAACCGAGGGCGGCGTGCTATGTGAGCTGCGCTCCGGCCGTTACAACATCAATCCCATTGCGGTCAAGTATGGTGGCGGTGGCCACGAAAAGGCCAGCGGCGCGACGGTGGAGAGCCGCGAGGTAGCTATGCAGATGCTGGCCGATCTTGATCAGATCATGGAGGTAAATCAAGAATGATGACAGAACAGATGAAAGCCGTGCTTGATAAGATTAAGCAGTATGATAAAATTGTGATTTTCCGTCATGCGCGTCCCGACGGAGATGCCGTCGGCTCGACGATGGGTCTGCGCGACGTGCTGAGAGCCAGCTTCCCGGATAAGGACGTTCGCCTGATCAACCGCGATTATGCTGACTACGTTGCATTTCTCGGTGCTGAGGACGAGGCGCAGCCTGACGAATTTTTTGCCGATGCGCTGGGCATCGTGCTGGACACGGCGACCGTGGAGCGTATTTCCAACCCACAGTACGCGCTTTGTCGTGAGCTGATCAAGATAGACCACCACATTGGTGTGCAGCCCTACGGCGACGTGATGTGGGTCGAGGAGCATCGCTCCTCGGCGTGTGAGATGGTGGCAGCCTTTTGTGAGGCATTTTCCGATGAGCTGGTGCTGACTCCTCTCGCCGCGACCGAGATTTACACCGGCATGGTGACCGACTCCGGCCGCTTCCGTTTCCGCAGCGTTTCGGGCGATACCATGCGCCTGGCAGGCATGCTGCTCGACGTTGGTATTGATACCGATGTCATGTATGCGCATCTGTATATGAAGGACTTCAACGAATTCAAGTTCCAGTCCTACGTATATAAAAAGATGAAGCGTACCGCAAGCGGCGTGGCATATCTGCATGTGGATCGCGCCATGCAAAAAAAGTTCAATTTGACGAACGAGCAGGCAAGTGCTGCCGTGTCCTGCATGGACTCCATCAAGGGCAGCTTGATCTGGTTGGCCTTTATTGACGGTGATAACGGAGAGATCCGCGTCCGTCTGCGTTCCCGCTTTGTCACCATCAACCACCTGGCAGAGAAGTACAGCGGCGGCGGACATGCCTGCGCCTGCGGTGCCACGGTGCACAGCAAAAAAGAAATGCGTGCGCTGATTGCCGATGCCGATGCGCTGCTGGGCGAGTATAAGGCAAATAACGGAGGCTGGCTGTGATGCGTATTCTGATCACCAACGACGACGGCATCGCCTCTGTCGCACTGTCCTCGCTTGCCGCATGGGCATCGCGCTTTGGCGAGGTCACGGTCATTGCGCCGCGTGTGGAGCAGAGCGGCAAGAGCCACGCCATTGATTTTCATCGACCGCTGGAGATCAAAGAGGTGACGCTGCCCGGCGGCATGACGGCCTGGTCGGTTGATTCCACGCCGGCCGATTGCGTCCGCTTTGGCGTGCTGGGACTGAAAACGCGCTACGATCTGGTGCTTTCCGGCGTCAATCACGGATATAATCTGGGGCGTGATATCGTGTATTCGGGCACGGTGGGAGCTATTTTTGAGGCGGCGCGCCTCGATATGCCCGGTATTGCGCTGTCCACCGATTTCGGCGATCCCACGCCTGCGCTCTCGCAGCTGGACGCTGTCAAGGCGTACGTTGACGAGCACGAGCTGCTGCGGCATTGTACGCACTGGAATATCAATATTCCTCCGGTTGCCTGCGGCTTCCGCTTTACGCAGCAGGGTGGGATTTTTTATACCGATGAGTTTGTTCATCAAGGAAACGATATGTATCAGCAGGTGGGCGGCCCCGTGATGTATGAAACGATGCCACCCGAGTGGGATATCACGGCTGTCCGTGACGGCCTTATTTCCCTGACACCGCTGGCTTCCACACTGACCGATCTTTCGGTATATGACAAGCTTACATCAAGCACAATATAAAGAATGGGGTGAGTCCCATGCTAAGGCATGAGGCTCACCCCAAAATTTTATTTGGTTTTGGAATTATTCAGCGGGAACAAAGTTGAAGTCGGAGGGGTCAGCGGCCACGTAGACTACTGCGGTAGCGCCCTGCGCGATCTGCTTTGCACCGTTGTAGGAGCCCATCTTACCGGTGATCTTAACGCTGTCACCAACGTTGACGTTGGTCTTCATTCTGTAGACGTACAGCGTGTCGCCGTTGGCATCCTCAATGGTGACGGTGATGTTGCCGTACTGCTCGCTCCAAGCGGTGTTGATTTCCTTGACAGTACCAACTACGATTACCTTGGTGCCGTCTGCCAGAGTAACAGCCTCGGCAAGGCTGACCTCAACGGGAGCAGCCTCAAGGATCTCGGCGGTAGAGCCCTGTGCAACCTGCTTTGCGCCGTTGTAAGAGCCCA
>JAFTSR010000329.1 GCA_017467225.1 Clostridia bacterium
AAAAGCAGACATTTGGATCTGGTGGGGCGACAAGGCCGGTCAGGGATATCTGTTCCATCCCTGCGCATACGGCGGCAAGGTCGTTGTCAACGTTCCCGTCGGCGTCAGCGAGGTCGGCTTTATCGTACGCCGCGACTGCTCCGAGCCCGGCGGCAGCTCCTGGGGCTCGGCCACCAAGGACTACGAGCAGGACCGCTTTGCCATTATCGAAGGTGAAGAGACCATTATCTATCTGAAAAGCGGTGACGCCGCGCAGTATTCCAGCCAAGACGGAGGCAAAACGCTCACCATGATCAAGAAATTCGCGCTTGCGGAAATGATCGATTTCCACAACATCAAGTATAATCTCACTCCCAAGACCAAGATTACCTCCTACGATCAGATCAAGGTATATCAAGACGGTCAGCCCCTGACCATTCAGGCGATTTCCAACATGAACCGCGACAGCATCAACGGCGTGATCACGGTCAAGGAAACGCTGGATATTTCCAAGGAGTACACGGTTGAGATCGCAGGCTACGGTCAAAAGACCGTCGTTCCCACGGCCATCTTTGACAGCGAGGAGTTCATCGCCAATTATACCTACGACGGCGATGATCTGGGCGCGGTCATTCAGGATGGCGGCACGACCTTCAAGGTCTGGGCTCCCACCGCCTCCGAGGTCAAGCTGAACCTCTTCTCGGACGGTCACACCGAGTCGCTCATCAAGACCGTTTCCATGGTTAAGGGCGAGCGCAGCGTCTGGTCGCACACCGAAGAAGGCAGCGGACACGGCACCTATTACACCTACACCGTTACCACCTCGGTCGGCACGCAGGAGGCCACCGACCCCTATGCCAAGGCGGCTGGCCTGAACGGCAACCGCAGCATGGTCGTTGATCTCTCCCGCACCAACCCCGAGGGTTGGGAGGCCGATCAGGGTTTCAAGACGGGCATCACCTCCTACTCTGATGCCGTCATTTGGGAGATCCACGTCCGTGACTTCAGCAACAAGATCGCATCTTCTCAATATAAGGGCAAGTATCTGGCCTTTACCGAGCGCGGTCTGGTCAACAGCGCAGGAATTCCCGTCGGCGTTGACTACCTGCTTGAGCTTGGCATCACCCACGCTCACCTGCTCCCCGTTTACGACTACGCAACGGTCGACGAAGCCACGCCCGAGGATGAATTCAACTGGGGCTACGATCCCAAGAATTACAACGTGCCCGAGGGCAGCTACAGCACCGATCCCTTCAACGGTGAGGTCAGAATCAAGGAATTCAAGCAGATGGTGCAGGCGTTGCATAACGCAGGCATCGGCGTCATCATGGACGTGGTCTACAACCACACCTACGACGCCAACAGCGCCTTCAATCGCATCGTTCCCTACTACTATTACCGTTACACCTCCACGGGTGCCAACTCCAGCGCATCGGGCTGTGGCAACGACACCGCCTCCGAGCGTTATATGTACGGCAAGTTCATGGTTGACAGCGTCAAGTACAGGGCAACCGAGTACAATCTCGACGGCTTCCGTTACGACCTGATGGGTCTGCATGACCTTGAAACCATGAAGAAGGTCGAGGCGGCCGTTCACTCAGTCAATTCCGAGGCCATCATTTACGGCGAGGGCTGGACGATGGGCGCGACCATTGACGGCAGTCTCCAGGCCAACCAGAGCAACATCAGCCAGATCAAGCCCACGGGCGACGCCATCGGCTCCGTTGCCGTCTTCAACGACGCCATCCGCGACGGTCTGAAGGGCAGCGTATTTGATAAGCTCTCCCAGGGCTACATCAGCGGTGCGGCCTCTGCGAATGCGGCCAAGATCAAGTTCGGTATCAGCGGCGGTATGATCGCAGGCAACGGCTGGAGAGTTGAGAATGCGATGGTCATCAACTACATGAGCGCCCACGACAACCACACCCTCTGGGATAAGCTGGCACTTTCCAACGCGGGCAATCTCGAGGAGGAGCGCATTGACATGAACCGCCTGGGCGCGGCCATTCTGATGATCTCCAAGGGTACGCCCTTTATGCAGGCAGGCGAGGAAATGCTTCGCACCAAGGACGGCGACGAAAACAGCTACAAGTCCAGCGATGCCATCAATAACATCGACTGGGATGCTCTCACGCCCGACTCGAACGCATACGCGATGATGCAGTACTACAAGGGTCTGATCGAAATGAGAAAGACCTACGGCATCTTCCGCGACACCGCATCCGTCGTGACCTTCGAGGATCTCGGCAGCGGACAGCTGGCGGTTAAGTTTGAAAACGACAAGGGCGAGACAGCACTCGTGCTGATCAACCCCACCACAGGTCCCATGCCCTACACGCTGCAGGGCGAATGGAAGCTGGTTGCCGACAAGACGCAGGCAGGCGGCGAAGTGATTTCGACCGCACAAGGTCAGCTCACACTGCCCGGCCGCAGCATTTTCGTTTACGTACAGTAATATTAATCTCCCACGGTTTTTGCCGTGGGAGATTTTCTAATTTGCTTGCATTTCGGACGCAAATATGGTATACTGTATGAAGTATGAAACGTGAAAGGAGTGCGCTATGGTTCTCATCATTGCTGAAAAGCCCAGCCTTGCCCGCAACATTGCGGCAGGAATTGAATACGCCGTGGCGCAAGCCGGACAAAGCGGAAAAATGGTCCGTCGTGACGGATACTTAGAAGGCTGTGGCTATCTGGTGTCCTGGGCGTTTGGACATCTGTTTTCGCTTTGTGATATTGAAAGCTATCTGCCCCCCGAAAAGCGCACCGAGCGCTGGACGATGGAAAACCTTCCCTGCTTCCCGAGCGAATTTCGCTTTGAGCTTCGTCGCGAGGGCAAGGGCGGCAAGGTCGACGCGGGCGTAAGAAAGCAATTCGGTATTTTGGAGTCGCTTTGCAACCGCCCCGACGTAGACGCCATCGCCAACGCGGGAGACGCTGACCGCGAGGGTGAAATCATCGTTCGTCTTTGTATTCAGCACGCCCTGCGCCCCGAAAACAAAGCGAGCCGCCGCCAAGTGCGTCTTTGGTTGCCCGACCAGACGCCCCAGACGGTCGCGCGTGCGCTGACGGAAATGAAGGACGAAAGCGAATACGACAATCTCGCGAGCGAAGGCTTTGCCCGCTCCTACAT
>JAFTSR010000330.1 GCA_017467225.1 Clostridia bacterium
GACCGTTGCCCGTGTGCACACGGACATCATTGACCTTGAGAATGGTATCCTCAAGCATCAATCCGCAGTCATCGCTGGTAGCCGCATCGGTGAACGCCCCCACGGTGGTGGAGACCAACGACCCGAAGCTTGCGACCATAATAAACATGACGATAATAGCAAGAAGAATGTTCATCAACGGACCTGCCACAATGATCGCCATTTTCTGCCACACATTTTTATGATTGAATGCATTTTCATCGTCCGACTCTTCATCCTCACCGACCATGCTGACATAGCCGCCGATGGGAAAAAGGCGGAGAGAATATTGCGTACCGTATTTTTTGGAATTCCACGAAAACAGCTTCGGCCCCATGCCGACGGCAAATTCGCGGATCGTCACACCACAGGCGCGTGCCACTAAAAAATGTCCCAATTCATGAATAAAAATCAGGATGCTAAAAACAATCAAAGCAATGATAATTGTAACAACAGTAATAACGCTCTCCCCTTTCGGTCAGCAATTTACAAAATTTAAGCTTTGGCTAAATACTTTTCGGTCAGAATTCTTGCCTCTCTGTCCCACGCAAGGATCCCTGCCAGATCATGCGTCTTACCTGCGACGGAAAGCTCCTCGGTCACCTGCGTCACCGTATCAAAGATCTGACGGAAGGTGATCTCATGGTTCAGAAAGTGCGCTACCGCCACTTCGTTCGCCGCATTGAGAACGGCAGGCAATGCACCACCCGTTTTGATGGCGCGAATGGCACACGGCAGAAGAACAAAGGTCTCCATATCGGGTTTATAGAAGGACAGCTTTCCCAGCGAGATTAGATCAAGCTGCTCTAACGGGGACGGTGTACGGACAGGGCCTGTCAGCGCATACTGTACGCACAGGCGCATATCCGGCACAGAAAGCTGGGCGATCACGCTGTTATCAACATATTCCACCATGGAGTGGATTATGCTCTCACGGTGCACGATGACCTCCACCTGCTCGGGCTTCACACCGAACAAATGCACAGCCTCGATCACCTCAAAGCCCTTGTTCATTAGTGTCGCGCTGTCCACCGTGATCTTGGCCCCCATCTTCCATGTGGGGTGTGCCAGCGTTTGTTCGACGGTGATCTCGCCCATCTGCTCTGCCGTGCGGCCGAAAAAGGGGCCGCCCGAGGCGGTGAGCAGCAGACGCTTGACATCCTGCCGACGTCCTGCCTGCAAGCATTGATAAATGGCGCAATGCTCACTGTCCACGGGCAGGATCTCCTGTCCGTGGCGGCGTGCGAGATCCATCACGATCTCACCTGCCACGACAAGGGATTCCTTGTTGGCACGCGCCAGCGTCTTGTTGCATTCCAATGTTGTCAAGGTAGAGCGCAGACCCGCCTCGCCGATGATAGCATTCACCACCGTTTCGGCATCGCTCTCTGCAATCATTTCACAGATTCCGTCATCCCCTGCATAGATCTTGGTGGGAGTATCCGCAACGGCAACGCGCAGCTCTGCGGCGGCTTTTTCATCGGCCAACGCACAGGCGGCGGGATGAAATTCACGGATCTGCTCTTCGACGCGGCGCACGGAACGGCCTGCACACAAGGCACGGACAGGTACGCCCGATGCTCTTGCTACATCAAGCGCCTGCTCGCCGACCGATCCGGTCGAGCCCAGTACAGCAACGGGCGGAAATGCAAACTTCTCGTTCATAACAACAAAACCTTTCTGTTTAAGGGAACATGGGGGCAACCAGATTGGTCACCGAGCAAATAATCGCCAGCACCGATGCCACGGCCAAAATGGAGTCAAATCGGTCCATCATACCACCATGTCCGGGGAAAAGATTCCCATAATCCTTGATGCCCTTCTCACGCTTGATAACAGACATACACAAGTCTCCAATCTGCGAGACGATCGCCACGACCAGGCCGCTCACGCAAAGCGCAAGATAATCGGCATGGAAGGAGAAGAAGCGGTTCAGGATCACGCCGAACAGCAAAAAGCTGAGAATGCAGAATAAGGTACCGCCGATGCTTCCCTCCACCGTTTTCTTGGGGCTGACATGGGGGATCAACTTATGCTTACCGAACAGTACACCGCTGAAATAGGCAAAGGTATCGGTGATCCACGCGCCGATGAACACCAGCAGATAGATGTATTCGCCGCCCTCCAGATC
>JAFTSR010000331.1 GCA_017467225.1 Clostridia bacterium
CTCGCTCAAGCTGGACACCACACTGCCCAAGTACTACTGCCGTGAGTTCACGGTGCGCGGCACCCGCGGCTACGCCATGCAGGAGAACAACATGGTGATCCTGGAGGGCGACCGCAACACGCACCTGCCCGCGCACGACAGCGCCAAGGATTACGACGCCTATCTGCCCGACATCTGGCGCAACATTACCGAGGAGCAGCTGCGCCTCGGTCACGGGGGTATGGCCTATTTAGAGTTCGTGGAGTTCTTCAAGGCGCTGCGCGGCGAGAGAGAGATGCCCATTGACGTTTACGACGCGGCATCCTGGATGGCGGTCACCGTGCTCTCCGAGCACTCCATCGCCCAGGGCGGCGCGCCCCAGGCAATTCCCGACTTCACCAACGGCAAGTGGATCACCAGAGAAAACGTTGACGTCGTTCCCCTGCCCAATCCCAACGTCTGATTGTTCACAAATTGTTTACAATTTTCATGAAACCTTTGACAGCCGTTTTGCGTCTATATAGGTGAGAAGGCGCAAGGGGCTTCGCACCTTGACCCCACCAAGGAAACTTTTGAGAAAAGTTTCCTTGGATCCTTCAAAACCTTTAATCAATTTTGGGGTTATATTTTTAGCGGTTCGGTTCGAACCCGGCGCTGAGCAGCGTCCTTGTGGGGCCCCTCCCCCACTTGACAGCAAAAGAGATAATCAATACACCACACACGAAAGGAGAACCCACCATGAAACACACACACCGTAGCCTTGCTCTACTCCTCGCCGCGCTGACCCTTGCAGCCTGCACGCCTACGCCTGCGCCTGCTCCCTCTGATGAGTTCCCCAACAATACACAAGCTGAGCAAGCCCCCTCTCCTGATCCTATCGACCAAAGCCTTAGCGACTTTCCCACGCCGATGCAGCTGCTGCTCAAAAGTACCGACGGTCGCGTTTACACACCCCTTTCCGAGGCACTGAGCGCACGTGGCTACGCCTTGTACAACTTCCGCTTCGCACTGCGCGAGCTGTGGGCAGACTACTACCACAAGCACGATTGGGACACGCGCCATAATATCGATTGCTACCACGTCGGCGGCGAGGGGCTCGAGCAGCAGTGCCTTGTGCTTTCTTTTGATGAGGGCAACTTTGATGTGCTCACCCCTGCCACCGTCGTCAACGAGCTGCGAGAGCGGCTGACAACGCAGCCTGAGGCACTGGCATCTTTGAATGAAGCCGAGCGCATCACCGAGCTGAACCGCATGATCACCGAGTCCGGATATGATATCACGCAAGCCTGCACGGCTTTGCTGAACGTGTGGAGATTTCGCCGGAATACAGAAATGGAGGATGCCCTACTTCGCGGCAACTATCGGCAGCTGTATTTCGATGCATACGATCCCAATGTTGCACCGTCGGAGGGTAATGCACCGAGACTTCTGCAGATCACACTGGGAGACGGCGGCGACGTCATCGGCACCGCCTTTATCACGCAAGGCATCGCGCCCACCGTTCCGGAAAACGCCGCACAATGGTTGGCACTAGAGAATCTTGACCGGGAAAAATATCTCTATCAGGCAATCAAGCTCCTTTATCCGGATGACGCGCCCTTCTACAAACTGCGCACGCTGTGGGCTGACGACTATCTCGGCTATAAGAACGGTGTGGATTATTATCTGACCGGCGAGAAGACCAATGATCAGGTTTTGTCAAAGATTGTCGGCATTCGAGCAGCTTCCTCCCGTATGGAGATCGCTCTTCTGGGCGCATACGACGCCTCCGCGGGGCTACCGCCCGTAGCGCTGCTGAACGTAGCCGATGCCGCCGCTTGGGGGGATGATGCCGCAAAAAATCTGGTCACGATGTTTCCCAAGAATACCCGTACCCGACTGTGCGCCCTGTGGAAGGATCATCTGATCGACTTTGCACTTGACCGCGACGTATACAGCATCGGCGACGCAAGTGCTTTTGACAAGCTGAACGATTGCATCGTCGACGTATTGACCGTGATATATCACGAGGACGGTACCATCGCCGACGTCATCGTCGAGTCGCGCGGTGCAGCACCCACGGTCTCGCACCAAACCGTTCTCGACCTCTATCATCACAAAGGGGCATCCATCACCGCATCCGATCTCAGTCTTTGCGGCGAAATGTTGGGCTGCACCGATTATCGGCTTTGCCTGCTGCTGCGCGAGGTGCTGTCGGAATATTATGTCGGCACCGAGACGCTGCACCACCGCTTGACCATCGACCGTTTCCGGCTGCCCGATGCGACGCCCGACGAGCCTACGCTTTGGATCGAATACCGCGCAGGTAACAATATGCGCATCGGCGTCGGAGAGTATTCCGAAGCCATAATTATGTATTAAGCGCCCCTCTCTTTATCCCGCAGAAAGGAGCCACCCATGTATAAAGGAAAAAGAACCTGCAAAATTCTGAAAGAAATCCGCGCGCAGATCGCGGCGGAGAACGATATTGCATACGTCACCTCGGAGTGCAAGCATCAGGGTGACTGCGCCGGCACTTGTCCCAAGTGCGAGGCTGAGGTGCTATATCTCGAAAAAGAGCTGGAAAAGCGCATCAGACTCGGCAAGGCGGTGACCGTCGTGGGTCTTGCGGCGGAGATCACGGCGACGACGCTTTTTGGCACGGCGTGTCAGCCGCAGATTCCCGTGACCGAGCGAACAGAGGAGTTCCTTGCCGTGCAGCTGCCCTTTGCACCATCGGATTTTATCAAGCAGTCAGACCGCGCCATCTACACCGCCCTCAAAACTGCGTTGGCCGAGTCGCAATGCTTGGAGGAAGACGAGCGATACGTATTTTTGCTTCACTGGGATAATAAGTTGAAAAACTCCCGCCAAACGGATGACGGCGTAATGGACACCTATCAGATTTCCTATTATTTGGATGAAAAAGCTTGGGAAGAAACATATGAATATTTACGCCTGACCTTCTCGCCCTCCGGTGCTCTGCTTGCTGCCGCCTATGAAAAAACGAAAAGCGAGTATTTCTTGAGCGGTGACATGGCAATTGTTCCTGAAATCCACCGACCGGACGATGCGCAAGAATTCTCGAAGAAGAAAGAGCTTCTTGCTGCGATGGAAGACTTTTTCAGCAGGAATAAGGCCTCCGATGAGGATGAGCGCAAGTTTACGCGCGCACGTTGGAATGAATATTACTCACACACACGCGAAGATGTGGACTATTACGCAATGGAAGACGAGCATTTCCCGGTCCATGATGACAACGAAAAATATACTATAGAAAGCAACTCCCGCTACCTCGCACTCACCTTTGACGCGGACGGCACGCTGACCGACGCTACTGTTACCAAGAAGCCATAAGTAAACCACACACGAAAGGAGCCGCCCATGTACAAAGGAAAAAGAACCTGCAAAATTCTCAAAGAAATCCGCGCGCAGATCGCGGCGGAGAATGATATCGCGTTTGTGACCTCAGAATGCAAGCATCAGGGTGACTGCGCCGGCACCTGCCCCAAATGCGAGGCCGAGGTGCGGTATCTCGAAAAAGAGCTGGAAAAACGTATCAGACTCGGCAAAGCGGTGACCGTCGCGGGGTTGGCTGCGGCGATCACGGCGACCAGCATCAGCGCCACGGCCTGCTCGCTGTTTGAGCAGACCACCGACGGCATTATGGTCGATGGGGACATGGCGCCGCCCGAGATGATCGAGCCCGGCGGGGCAGTACCGCTGCCCGATGACGGCGATATCATGGTAACCGACGGTGAGCCGGCCATCCCGACCGTCTATCTGCCCGAATTTGAGGAGTATCGCCATCTGCTCCACGACACCGAGGCGTTGTACGAATTTCTGATCAACTACTGCTCGGAGAACGGCTGCATTTCCGGTGTGCCGACCTACGACGTCATGAAGTACAACAACTGGTCCTGGTCACACACCAAGCAGCAAGAGGGCAAGTACATCGAATATTCTGACGTATACAGCTACTGGAATCCGCAGACGCAGCAGGACGAGGTGACCGCGATCGGTCTGGTCTTCACACCTGCCGAAGACGCCGACCAGGAGGACATCGCCTCGTATCTGTGGACGGCGGTGGTCGTGGAAACGCTGATTGTCGAACAGGCGACCGCCGGCGACATTCCGATGCCATGAGTACCATCGGAAAAGACCGCTTCATCGGCATCTCGCGGCACCGCCTGGAGGTGGACGGCGACGGCGTGACCACGCTGGCAGCGTTTTACGGCTGCCCGTTGCGCTGTGCCTACTGCCTCAATCCGCACTCCTGGCGTGAGGGCACCAAGACCCGCGATCTGACGCCCGAGGAGCTTTACGACATGGTCAAGATCGACCAGCTGTACTTTCTCGCCACGGGCGGAGGCATCTGCTTTGGCGGCGGCGAGCCGCTCTTGCGCCCTGCTTATCTTGCCCGCTTCCGCGCGCTTTGCGGCACGGCGTGGCGGCTGTGGGTGGAGACTTCGCTAAATGTGGCATGGGAGGCGGTTGAAGAGGCGACCGGCTGCATTGACTACTTCATCGTGGACTGCAAGGACACAAATCCTGACATCTACCTGCGTTACACCGGCAAAGAAAACGGACAAATGCTGCAAAATTTGCGCCGTCTGGTGGCGCTGATCGGCTCTGAGCGCGTTATCGTGAGACTGCCGCGCATTCCCGACTACAACACCGATGCCGACGTCGACGCCTCCGAGGCGCTTTTGCGCAGCTGGGGCATCACGCGCTTTGATCGGTTTTTGTACAGGACGGATATTGATAAGTGAAGAAGAAGAAAAAGAAAAAGGCGAGGGGGAACTTTTGTGAACAAAAGTTCCCCCTCGTGCTCCCCTTCAAAAAACTTCGAAAATGTATTGGCAAAGATTTTTGCGGTTTTGTTCTGAATGAACGGTTCATGTATCCATGTGGGGTTCCTCCCCTACTCGATGGCAAAGGAATAGGACGCGCCGCCGCGACCACATCACATCCCCCCTTCACAAAAGTTTTTTTGAAGATGGGGTGCGGGGGATA
>JAFTSR010000332.1 GCA_017467225.1 Clostridia bacterium
ATATGCGTGCCAATGCCCTTTCCCCAAAATGCCTTCTCTTCGATCATCGCATCGATTCTTCTGACATCCAAGCCCTCGGCGTACATCGCTTTCACATGCGGCAGATTCATTTTTTGCAGCCAGCATTCTCCGACCGTCAAGCCATCCACCTCTATGGCAAAGCAGAGATTCTCTTGTGATATCCACCCGTAAATGCCTTCAACATCCTTGGGTGAATATGCCTCAATATCCTCCCCCTCTGCCCAATACAGCACCTCCGGGTCAGCATTCCAGCGATACAAATCCGGCAAATCCGCATCGGTCAGCGGTCTCAAAACAATTTCGCGCCCCGCGCTTTCGCTGCGCAGCGTAACGTGATGTGAGTTAATAATGCTCATCTGTTTTCGCCTACACTTTCTCCGCAATCAGCACATCCATACAATGCTGATGAGGGACTCCACTGCTGTTGCAATCAAAAATCCGTTCTTCATTTTTGTGGAACAGCCAGTCGTAATAATACATACATAACTCTCCCGATTTCCAATCCCCTGCGGCAATTTCACTTTCTTCAATATCGGGTGGCAAAGGAATAAATGGTTTTCTCACAAAGACATTGATCACGTGAATACCGCCTCTTACCGTATGCTTTTTGAGATTATCCACAAGACTGCCGCGCAGTTCATAAGGAAGATAATGGAATACACCACTTGAAAAGATCATGTCATATTCTGTTTCAAGCCTGAAATCGCGAACATCCGCTTTGAAAAAATTGATTTTGACACCGCAATGATCGGCAAGCGCTCTTGCTTTGGAAAGCCCCTGCTCTGAGATGTCAAAGGCGGTAACGTCGTAGCCGTTTCGCGCAAGAAAAACAGCGTCCTTCCCTTCTCCGCAGCCGATATCCAGTACCTTATACGGCTTGATCGGGGGCTTTAGGCGCATGATTTCGTAACATAAATGATTGGGTGTCAATCCCCAATAATAACCTTCCGCATGGTACCGCTTGTCATAATCGGTTAATGAAGGCACCGGATAACCAAGCAAAGAATCGATAGAAATGTCCAAAGCCGCTGCAAGCGGAGGCAACAGCGTGACATCAGGATATGACGTGCCATTCTCCCATTTGGAAACGGCTTGAAAGGAAATATTCAATTTTTCGGCCAAAGCTTGCTGCGTAAGTCCAAGCATTCTTCGCCGATCTGTTATAATTTTTCCGACATTCATACGTAAATCCTCCTTGTTTGAAGCATTCACATTATATCATATCACCGAAAAATAATCAATAACCGCACCGTTGAGGAAAGCAAAGTTACTCAACGAATGGTTGAAGGTTTTTGGTGAGGGGCTCCCCGAAAAAAACAAAAAACAAAAGCAAAAAATCTCCACACAAATTTTACCAAAGGTATTGCAATTTATCCTTCAATTTGATATAATGTTTTCAACGAAAGGCACACAAGATCTTGTGGCTTTCTTACCATGATCTTCAAAATCAAAGGAGGATTTTATCATGACTCTCTATGACAAGATCGCCGCTCTTGGCGGCATCCGCGGTCAGTCCGCAGCTACCGCTCGCATCGTCAGCGAGATCGGCTTTGCCGCTGAGCTGTCCACCGCAAAAGGTCACATCCACGACGAGTTGGTTGATCAGGTCGCGCAGTACGTTCTTGACTGCCGTGCACGTGACGGCGTCGTCACCAACGCTGTTTGCAACGAGGCTGAGCAGATGCTCATGCCGCTGTCCGCTGAGGCAAAGGCGTACACCGTCCATTGCATCTCTCACGCGCACATCGATATGAACTGGATGTGGGGCTTCCAGGAGACCGCTTCGGTCACCGTGGATACCTTCCGCACCGTTCTTGACCTGATGAAGGAATATCCTGACTTCACCTTCGCACAGTCGCAGGCTTCTACTTACGAGATCATTGAGCAGTTCGCTCCCGAAATGATCGACGAGATCAAGAAATACGTGGCAGAGGGTCGCTGGGAGGTTTCCGCATCCACTTGGGTCGAAACCGACAAGAACATGCCCAACGGCGAGTCCCTGGCACGTCATATCCTCTACACCAAGAGATATCTCTCCAAGCTGCTGGACCTCGATCCCACCTCGCTTGAGCTGGACTTCGAGCCCGACACCTTCGGTCATAACGTTTCCATCCCCGAAATCTGCACCAAGGGCGGCGTTAAGTATTACTACCATTGCCGCGGCAACGATCAGCAGCCCGATATCTCCGCTTACCGCTGGAGAGCAAGAAACGGCGCAGAGCTGCTCGTATGGCGCGATCCCAACTGGTACAACGGCACCGTGGACGAGAACTCCTTCCACAAGATTCCGCAGCTGTGCGGCAAGAATAACATCGACCAGTTCCTGTTCGTCTACGGCGTGGGCGACCACGGCGGCGGACCCACCAGACGCGACGTTGATCGTATCATCGCCATCTCCCAGTGGCCCATCATGCCCACCGTCAAATTCTCCACCTATTCGAACTTCTTCCACGCACTGGAAGCCAGCCGCGACGTCCTTGATATCCGCGAGGGTGAGATGAACTTCGTCTTTACCGGCTGCTACACCTCCCAGTCCCGCGTCAAGATGGCAAACCGCATGGGTGAGGACCGTATCTACGAGTCCGAGATGCTCGGTGCAACTGCCAACGTGCTCGGCGGCGGTCCTCGCTACAATAAGAGCTTCGGCAAGGCTTGGGAGCAGATTCTGTTCAACCACTTCCACGATATTCTGCCCGGCTCCGGCGTTATTGACACCCGTGAGTATGCGCTCGGTCAGTTCCAGCGCGCGATGGCTGCCATCCAGACCAACGCCAACTGTGCAATGCGCACCATGGCCGAGGCGATCGACACCTCCGCACTCGCTCCCGACGTGGCTCCCGACTCCATCTCTCAGGGTGGTGGCGTAGGCTACATGGTCGGTCAGAGCGCTCACTACGGTATGCCCAGAACCGAGCGCGGTCTCGGCAAGAAGCGTATCTTCCACCTGTTCAACACCACCCAGTACGATTTCGACGGTGTTTGCGATCTGACCGTTTGGGACTGGAACCACGATGCCGGCAGAGCTGTCTTTGCCGATGCTGACGGCAAGGAAACCGCCTTCAAGATCCTCGCCAACGGCGCGCACTACTGGGGTCACGTCTTCAAGCAGTTCGCCATCCGCGTCAAGGTTCCCGCGCTGGGCTATGCGACCTATACGCTGGACGAAAAGTCCATTCCCGCCAACGATATGCACCTGGGCTGGTACGATCGCTCTGATACCTTCAACGACGGCGATCTGACCATGGAGAACGAGCTGATCAAAGCTGCCTTTGATCACCGCACCATGCAGCTGATCTCGCTGGTTGACAAGAAGACCGGTGAGGATCTGGTGGGCCTGCCCGCTTGCTCCTACCGCCTGATCAAGGAGAACACCATCCACGGCATGAGCTCCTGGAGAGTCGGCAACTACATGACGGTTGAAAACCTCAACGAGACCCAGAAGGTTCGCGTTTACGACATCAACCTGAGCGGCGTTCGCAAGTGGATCCGCTATGATCTGTCCTTCGGTGAGAGATCCAAGCTGAGCGTTTCCGTTTACCTCAACGATAACAGCAACATGCTGGACTTTGACACCACCATCGACTTCCATGAGGTCGGCAGCCATGCCACCTACATCCCGCAGGTCAACTTCATCCTGCCCGTGGGTTATGCAACCGAGAAGTACCGTTACGACATTCCGTTCGCAACGCTGGACCGTCCCGCCATCGAGCATGACGTGCCTGCCAACTCCTTCGCTGCTGCCATCCCGAACGACGGTGAGGATAAGCCCGCACTGATGCTGATCTCGGATACCAAGTACGGCTTCCGCGGCGCAGAGAATGCCATCTCGCTTGACCTGGTTCGCGGCTCCTACGATCCCGATCCGTATCCCGAGTACGGTGTGCACAACATCCGCGTCGGTGTCGGCGTTGTTGACGGCGTTGCCAACGATACGCTGTTCCGCGCAGCTGCTCCTTACATCCATCCCGTTGCTGCTTGCTCCGCAAGAGCCGGCAAGGGTACGCTGCCGCTGGGCGGTAGCCTCGTGACAGTAGACGGCGACGTCCACGTCAGCGCGGTCAAGACGGCTGAGGACTTCGACGGTCTGATGATCCGTCTGTCCGACGGTTGCGGCAAGGGCGCAGACTACGCGCTCACCTTCGCCAAGACGCCCGTTGCAGCTTATGCAGCGGATATCAACGAAAATATCCTCGGTGATCTGACCATCGACGGCAACGCAGTGAAGGCAACCGTTGCGCCTTACGCTGTTGATACTATTTTGGTTAAATTCTGATATTTTGTGGGGGAAACTTCTTTAGAGAAGTTTCCCCACACCCCCTTCAAGAACTTTCATAAATAAGAATTTGCATATACCCGGACGAAGCGCCCCAGACAAGGAGGGTGGTGCGGAGCGAAACAAGCCGCATGAATGGCAAAACGCTTGCGTTTTGCGGGCGACCGTGAATTTGTTCAATGTTAAGTCGTTCTTTACCCGGTCGCCCTTACGGCTGATTGAGTTGGTTCCCTCCCTCCGCTCTTTTTTGCAAATTTTCAAATATTTTTTCAAAAACCCCTTGACAAATCTCTCACTTTGTGGTATCATATACAAGTCGGTGCAACCGCATCGGCAATATCAATGGAGAAGTCGCCTAGTTGGTCGAGGGCGCACGACTGGAAATCGTGTAACCGTTAAAAGCGGTTCGAGAGTTCGAATCTCTCCTTCTCCGCCAAGCAAAAAGCAGCTTTCCCGAAAGCTGCTTTCCTTGTAAATGGGGCATTAGCGCAGTTGGGAGCGCACGACACTGGCAGTGTCGGGGTCAGGGGTTCGAGTCCCCTATGCTCCACCAAAAAGAGCAGCATCGTGCGTAGCGCGGTGCTGCTCTTTTTCATGAAACTTCTGCACTTGAACCCCCGAAAATGCGAAGCATTTTCATTGCGTGCGACATCGCCGCATTATGGCATACGCCAAACTGCCCCGCACGCAGGGGTTCAGAGTCCCCTATGCTCCACCAAACCGAAAAAGGGTGCTTCAGCACCCTTTTTCGTTTTGACGAACGTACCGACTGCGATGAACCCC
>JAFTSR010000333.1 GCA_017467225.1 Clostridia bacterium
CACCGTCACGTCCAGCGTGTCGCAACGTGAAATCAGCTGCATATGTGAGCACAGATCATGATATCCGTCCGGTCGGCGGGAGAGCACCTCCAGATAGGTATTGATTTTTGCATAGGCGTTCTGCCGCAACGATCCGGCTTGCCATGCGTATGCATTCATAAACGGACTCCTCCCTTGTGTGTCGATTCTCTACACAATATAACACAAAAATTACATTTTGGCAAGGGCTGAAAGCAAAAAAGCGTGGATTTTTTTATTATGAACAAAATTTAATAAAAATTTAAGAAAAGTTTACCGAAAATATTTACAATAGGTCTTGACGAAAAGCAAAAAAAGAGGTACAATATAGGATGTAGTCCGCTGCGCGTTTGCGGCAAAAAAATCTGACAGACAAGGAGGTACAAGCCATGGAGCATCCGAACATGCCCCCCGAGGAGCAGCAGTCCCTGCAGCCCGTCGAGCAGAGCCAACAGGAAGTCGCACCGCCGTCCGGTGAGACCGAGAAAAAGAGCAAACGTACCACCATTCTGTCAGCCTCCGCGCTGGTCTGCATCGCCGTCGCGCTGGTGTTTTATCTGATCGGCAATCTCCCTGCATTTAAAGACTTTTTCGGTAAGGTGGTCGCGCTGCTCAACCCTATCATTTGGGGCGCTCTGGTTGCTTATCTTTGCAACCCGATTATGCGCTTTTACGAAAACACGCTGATCAAAAACGTCCGTCCCTTCCACATCAAGCGCATGCTGGGTGTCGTTCTGACCTACGTCACCATCATTCTGATCGTGGCTATCTTCGGACTGATTCTGATCCCGTCGTTGGTCGACAGCGTCAAGCAGCTGATCTCCAACTACAAAAACTACATTGCCGATGCCGTTACCTACGTTAATAATCTTGTCAGCAAGATTCTCGATATGCTGCCCTCCGAGGGTGCCGAGCAGACAGAGGAGCTGCTTTCGGTCGATTCCATTGTTCAAGCGGTCGGTTCCCTTCTGGGCAAGGCGCAGGACATCTTCACCGTCGTCTTCGACTACCTGACGACCTACGCCTCGCAGCTGATCTCCGGCGTGACCGACGTCATTCTGGCGGTATTCATTTCCTTCTATCTGCTCAGCTCCAAGGAGCTTCGCCTGGCGCAGGCGCGCAAGGTCACCACGGCCTTCTGCTCGACCAAGGTGCGTGACTTCATTTATGACACGGTATCCACCATCCACCATTCGTTCGGCGGATATTTCCGCGGTGTTATTCTGGACGCCCTGATCATCGGTGTGGTCAGCTTCATTGTCTTCTCGATCATGGATATCCAGCTGGCGCTGATGATCGCCTTCATCATTGCCATTACCAATGTCATTCCCGTTTTCGGACCTTTCCTGGGTGCAATCCCCTCCGCGTTTATCATCTTCATCACGCAGCCGGAAAAGACCATTCCCTTTGTCATCGCCATTCTGGTCATGCAGCAGATCGACGGTAACATCATCGCTCCCAAAATCCTGGGCGAATCGACCGGTATCAGCTCGCTTTGCGTTATCGTTTCGCTGGCCGTGATGGGCAGCCTTTGGGGTGTCCTTGGCATGGTCATCGGCGTTCCGGTTTTCGCCGTCATTGTAACGCTGATTCAAAAGAATGCCGATGCCAAGCTTGAGAAAAAGCAGCTTTCCACCGATCTCAACGACTACTATGTCTTTGAGGCGGATGAGGTGCGAAAATCACGAAAAAAGAAAATGTTCCCCAAGCTGATGCACGGCGTCAACGTCGGCGCACGCGTCCTTTTGGGTTGTTGCTGCTACGTAGGTGCCTTGGCACGCTACCTATATCTGACCAAGATCAAAAAGCAGAAGTTTGCCCTGCCTGCCTTTGCCGATTACCGCGATATGTTCCGCAAAGAGCGTGCCGTCGCAGCTGCCGCTGCCGATCCAGCCGTGACAGATGCTGCCCTTGAGGAGAATACCGCTATAGACGGCGCAATCGACGATACCCCAGCCGAGCCGCAGGAGGAAGCGGCAAACGAGCAGCCTGCTGCCACGCAAAAGCAAGCGCCCTCCAAGGCCGGCAAGTCCCGCGCACAGCGCAAGAAAAAGCACAGATGAGCGCACAGAACAGACAGCCGTCCGCACGGCCGGCCGTAGAAATCATTCATGAGAATATCACCTCCACGCATCGGCGCCTGTGCCGCCTTTGGGAGTGTGCTCTGCTTCACAATCAAGACCTGACGCACCATTTGCACGCGACTGCTCTGCAAAACGGAGACGCCACACAAAAGCCCGATATGGGAGATCTGCATTCTCTGTTTTTGGAACATCGTCCGGAGAGTGGCGATCTCCCTTTTTCTCCGCTCCCCGAAAACGGTGGGACGCTGTCCATGCTCTACCGCACGCTTGGTACGGCAGAGCGCGTTGCCTTTTGCCGCACGCTGGCCGAAGCCCCCTCCACGCCGCAGTCTATTTCCGCCCTTGTGCAGGAGCTGTTCGGGCGTACGCCAACCGTCGATGACGAGGCAGCCGGGCGCGTGGCCTACCAGCGCAATATTTTCGCCGACGAAGCCTTTTTGCATTTTTCACCGCACATACAAGAGCCCAAGGCCGCGTATTTCGGCAGCTTTGCAGGTGTTTGTGAGCAGGTCTACAACGGCCTTTGCGAATACTGCATTCTGCCGCTCGAAAACTCACAGGACGGCAAGCTGCTCCGCTTTTACGGGCTGATACAGAAATATGAGCTCAAGATCGTTCTGACCTGCGAGGTCACAGCATCCGACCAGCGCCACGTCACGACCTTCGGGCTTTGCAAGCGCTCCTTGCAGGTTCCCACGCCCATGCTGTGCGGCATCCACCGCAATGCCTGCTTTGAATTTATCTTCTGGCAGGACAGCGACGATTATCCCGGGCTTGGTGACGTGCTCGCGGCAGCACAGGCTTGCTCCCTGCGCCTGATCCGTGCCGACTGTCTTCCCCGCTCGGACGACGAAATTATGGTCGGTGCCGGCTACCCCTTCAACATTTCTTTGGATATTGAAAACGGAGATTTGCGAACCTTTTTGCTGTTTTTAGCATTGGACGCACCGTTTTGCTTGCCGCTTGGCATTTATCATCACCTGTAACGCATAAAATTATAACGAAAGAGGTAAAAACACTATGCAACACATCACCTACACGCCTCGCGGCGTATGCTCCAGACAGATCGACATCGACGTTGAGAATGGCATCATCACCGAGGCCACCTTCACCGGCGGCTGCTCCGGTAACACTAAGGGTGTCACCGCACTTCTGATTGGTATGACGGTTGAGGAGGCTATCAAGCGCCTGGAGGGTATCCGCTGCGGTGCTAAGAGCACCTCTTGCCCGGATCAGCTGGCTTGCGCACTCAAGCAGTTTCAACAGCAAAACGCCTGACATTTTCAAAACAATTTTATAAGGAGGCCCATCGATGAACTACATGGAAAATTATGAGCGTTGGCTTGCTTGCGACGCATTGAACGATGACGAGCGCGCCGAGCTGCTCTCCATCCGTGAGGATGAAAACGAGATCAAGCAGCGTTTTTCCTGTTATCTTTCCTTTGGTACTGCCGGTCTGCGCGGCACCATGAAGGTCGGCATGAATGCCATGAACCCCCGTACCGTTGCTTACGCGACACAGGGTCTGGCTAAGCTGATCTGCGATCTCGGTCGCGCTGCAGACGGCGTCGCCATCGCTTACGACAGCCGCTATCATTCCGCTGAATTTGCCAAGACTGCTGCTTGCGTCCTGGCTGCTGCCGGCATTCACGCCTATCTCTTTGACGATCTGCGTCCCACGCCCGAGCTTTCCTTTGCCCTGCGCGAGCTCGGCTGCGTCGCGGGTATCAATATCACTGCATCCCACAATCCCAAGGAGTACAACGGCTACAAGGCCTACTGGGAGGACGGCGCACAGCTGCCGCCCGAGCATGCAGATACCGTCGCCGCCAGCATGCAGTCGCTTGACATTTTCAACGACGTCAAGCTGATGGACTATGATGCGGCTTGCGCCGCCGGTCTGATCTCCATTCTGGGCGCGGAAATGGATGAAAAATATCTGACCGCGGTTCTCTCGCAGGCGGTCAATCCCGCTGCAGTTGCCGCTGTGGCAGACGATCTGAAGATTGTCTACACGCCCTTGCATGGTGCAGGACACCGCCTGGTACCCGAAGTGCTGAGCCGCCTGGGTGTTAAGTACGTGTATCCCGTCGAGGAGCAGATGGTCATCGACGGCGGCTTCCCCACCGTTGCCAAGCCCAATCCCGAGTACCCTGAGGTATTCAAGCTGGGCATTGAGATCGCTAACCGCGTTGGCAGCGATTTGGTTGTCGCTACCGACCCCGACGCCGACCGCGTTGGCGTTGTCACCCGTACGCCTGACGGCTCCTTCACAACCATCACGGGTAATCAGATGGGTGCTTTGCTGATCGATTACATCATCACCGCTTATGAGAAAACGGGAACGATGCCCGATTATCCTTATGCCGTCAAGACCATCGTTACCTCCGAGCTGGCCGCCAAGATTTGCGCCGAGCACGGTGTCAAGATGCACAACGTTCTGACCGGCTTCAAGTTTATCGGTGAGGTTATCAAGAACTATGAGGCCGCAGGATACGGCACATATCTGTTCGGCTTTGAGGAAAGCTACGGCTATCTCAAGGGCAGCTATGCACGCGACAAGGACGCTGTGGTCGCTTCCATGCTGATTGCCGAAATGACTGCGTACTACAAGGCGCAGAACATGACGCTCTCTGACGCGCTGAAGGCGCTGTTTGAGCGCTATGGCTACAGCTACGAGACCAACGTTGAAATCTATATGGAGGGTCTTGACGGTGCTGCTCGCATGGCTGCACTGATGGATGGTCTGCGCAACAACCCGCCCAGCGAGTTCGGCGGCGTGACGGTCACCGAGCTGCGCGACTACAAAACCGGCGTGATCACCGATTGTACCAGCGGTGCGACCAGTGAGACAGGACTCCCCTCCTCCAACGTACTGTACTACAAGCTGGCCAACGAGGACGTCATCGTCGCGCGTCCTTCGGGCACGGAGCCCAAGATCAAGTTCTACTATCTGCTCCGCGGTGCGGATGAAGCCGACTGCAAAGCAAAGCTTGAGGGTTACAAGGCAACGCTGGATGCCATGACGAAGTAATGATTTATGATGTATGTGGGGGAAACTTCTTAAAAGAAGTTTCCCCCACACCCCCTTCAAGAATTTTATATCAAAGAGAAAAGTGATTGCACCGTACATGGTCGGGA
>JAFTSR010000334.1 GCA_017467225.1 Clostridia bacterium
AGGAATATCCCGATCAGCCCATTGATCCCAATGCCTTTCGCGCCATTGCCGTGCATTCGGATATGAAGCGCACGGGTGAATTTTCCTGCGGCGACCCCAAGATCAATCAGCTTTATCACAATGTCATCTGGGGGCAGAAGTGCAACTATCTGGATATCCCCACCGACTGTCCGCAGCGCGACGAGCGCCTTGGCTAGACGGGCGACACCCAGGTGTTCTGCCGCACCGCCGCCATCAACTATAACGTCAAGCGCTTTTTTGACAAGTGGCTGATGGACGTGCGCGCCGAGCAGGAAAGCGACGGCGCGGTACGCGGCGTGGTCCCCTCTCCCTTTATGGACGGCTACAACACGCGCGTTTCCGCCGCGTGGGGCGACTGCGCCACCGTGGTGCCGTGGGAGATCTATATGGCCTACGGCGACAAGCGCGTGCTGGAAGAAAACTTTGAATTGATGAAAAACTGGGTCGAATATATGCACAGCACCGGCTCTGAGGAGTTCTTGTGGCTGGGCGGCAACCATTACGGCGACTGGCTGGCAATGGATGCGGGCGGCGACTACTATCACGGTGCCACCTCCTACGACCTGATCGCCTCGGCGTATTTCGCCTACTCCACCTCTCTGCTGATCAAGGCAGGCAAGGAGCTTGGCCGCGATATGAGCAAGTACGAGGAGCTGCACAAAAATATCCTGAAGGCGTTCCGCGCCTACTTTACCGACAACGGTGTACCCAAAGCAAGCGTCCCCATGACGTATGCCAAGCCCGGCACCGATTACGGCGACATCCTCCCCGCCAGCGCCAACACGCAAACAGCACTTGTGCTGATGCTGCACTTTGAGCTGTGCCCTGCCGAGGAGCGCCCGATGCTGGCAGATATGCTTTGTGAGCTGATCAAAAAGAACGGCGGCTGCATGTCCACCGGCTTTGTCGGCACCCCCTACATTTTGCACGCACTTGCCGAAAACGGCAAATACGATGAGGCGTATGCCCTTCTTTTACAGGAAAAGAACCCCTCCTGGCTCTTTTCTGTCAACCAGGGCGCTACCACCATCTGGGAGCACTGGAACAGCATCAAGGAGGACGGCAGCTTCTGGAGCACGGATATGAACTCCTTCAACCACTACGCCTACGGCTCGGTGTTCGACTGGGTATTCGGCGTTGCCTGCGGCATCAAGCCCACCAAGGCAGGCTACAAGGCAGTTCGCATCGCGCCCCACCCCTCCCGCGCACTGGGCGGCTTTGCACAGTACGCCATCGACACGGTACAGGGCAGACTTGCCAGCAAGTGGTTCTACCGCGAGGATACCGTGCGCTTTGAGTTTGAAATTCCCGCCGGCGTTACGGCCGAGCTGGTGCTGCCCGACGGCACCGCAAAAACTGTATGCGGCGGTAATTACGTATTCACGATGAAAATTTAAATAAGGAGATAGACATGTACAAGAATTACAAGATCAGAGCCCCCTATTTTGAGATCGGCCCCAAGTGCTTTATGTGGGGCGAGAGAATGCTCAAGCTTGCAAAGGCTGTAGACAAGATCGCCTACAAGTACGATCTGGACGTTATCATCACCCCCCAGTATGCTGACATCCGTCTGCTTGCCGAAAACACCCAGTACGTGCACGTATATGCACAGCACATGGATGCGCTGACCCCCGGCCGCGGCCTTGGCTCCGTCCTTCCCGAGTCGGTGAAGGAAGCGGGCGCCGTGGGCGTTATGCTCAACCACGCGGAAAAGAAGCTTACTCTTGATGAGATCAAGGCTACTATCGCGAGAGCTGACGAGGTCGGCCTTGCAACTATCGTTTGTGCCGACTCGGTTGAGGAGATAAAGCAGGTCGCTCTTCTTGCTCCCAACCTTATCGTTGCTGAGCCTACCGAGCTTATAGGAACAGGTGTCGCAAGTGATATGGGATACGTTCGTGATACCATTGCGGCTGTTCGCGCTATAAATCCCGACATTATGGTTCTTCAGGGCGCAGGCATTTCCGGTCCCGATGATGTTGCTAACGTAATCAGAGCAGGCGCTCAGGCTACGGGCTGCACCAGCGGTGTTATGAAGGCTGCCGACCCCGAGGCTGCCGCAGAGGAAATGCTTTATACTCTTCGTAAAACCTGGGACGAGGTGAACGGTAAGTAATGGAAAACAGCTTGAATTACGCTTTTGACACCTTCCGCATTGAGGCGGAATCTCTTGCCGAGACCGCAAAGGTCCTTGACAGAGAAGAGATGCGCCGCGCAGTAGAAGCTCTCGCAAAGGCTGAAAGAATTGCGGCTTCAGGCTGCGGACATTCGGGTATCGCTTGCCGTCACTTCGCGCATCTTATGTGCTGTGCTGAGCGTCCCGCAAGATTCCTTTCTCCCGCTGAGGCGGTACACGGCGGTCTTGGTTGTATGAAAAAGGGCGACGTTATG
>JAFTSR010000335.1 GCA_017467225.1 Clostridia bacterium
AATAAATTCCCAAAAAGTTTTTGAAGAGGGGGTACGGGGGAGAAACTTTTTCCCAAAAAGTTTCTCCCTCGCATTTTCGAACCTATCTTTTGGGGCAGGGGCCCCATAAGGACATTGCTGTTTGTTTGTATAGAACAGAACCGCAAGAAGCTCTGCCAATAAATTTCCAAAAAGTTTTTGAAGAGGGGGTACGAGGGAGAAACTTTTTCCAAAAAGTTTCTCCCCCGCCTTATTCTCCCACAATCTCCTCCCTCGTCGGCACAGGAAGGCCTGCGAAGCCGGCGTGGTCGGTGGGTGGTGGGCAGAAGACGTCGATCATCTTTCCTTTTTTGAAGGGATGCGGAAAGGTCAGGCGGCAGGACCACAACGCGATGGGAGCGTGGTCGCGCGCGCCGTACTTGCCGTCTCCCACCAACGGCATCTGCCGCGAGGAGAACTGCACGCGGATCTGATGCGTGCGACCGGTCAGAAGGTGCACGTTGACCAAAGACAGCACCTCGGGCGTGTCGGTGCTGGCCAGCGTGCGATAGAGCAGCTTGGCCTCCTTGACGCCTGCGCGCTTGCGATCAACGACAAAGGAGCGGTTTTTGGCGGCATCCTTGTATAAAAGGTCGGTCATCTCACCCGCCTCGGGCTGCGGCTTTCCGTGGACAACGGCCACGTATTCCTTGACCATGGTGCGATCCGCCACGGCGGCGGACAGCTTCCCTGCGGCTGCCTGTGTTTTGGCGAACACCATTACGCCGCCAACGCCGCGGTCCAGGCGGTGAACCGGCCCCACGTAGGGCAGGCTCAGCTGCTCGCGCAGGAGCGAGAGCATGTCTCCCTCCTGCTCCGTCGGCGACGGCTGCGACAGCACACCGCACGGCTTGATGCACACCACAAGGTGCGCGTCCTCGTATAAAATCTCAAGCATAGTGACTCCTTTGCCTTCGGCGACCAGAAACCTTTTTTGAAAAAAAGGTTTCTGACTTCCAAAAAACTTTTGGAAAATTTTTGCGGGCTACATAATATAAATTTTATTAAAGTTTTTGAAGAGTCAAGAGAAACTTTTTTCAAAAAGTTTCTCTTGTGGGGTTTGGGGCAAAGCCCCAATTCCTCACACCCTCCTGCGTTTCACGACATACGCGCCAATTCCGACAAGCGGAACAGCGGCGATCAGAATGCCGAGCAGCAGAACCAGCGTGTCGTAAATGGAGTGGCTTTGGCGCAACTGCTGCGCGGTGTAGACCGTGGCAGGCATGCCGTCCTCACTTTGATCAAAGCTCCAATCGATGTGCACCACGTCGGCGTTGATCCAGTCAAATTCGACGATAACATTTTCGTGCTCGTCCGTAATGACACGGTGCGAATACGATTCACGCGGCGGCTCTTGCTCGTCCGACTCACCTTCGCTCATGCTCGGGTCTGGCATCGGTACGGATTCCTGGATATTGACAAAGAAACCTTCCGGCGAATTCCGAGTATAATACCAAGTGGAGCACTCAAAAGCCCACTCCCCCCAGTCGTCCGTCGTGCCAAAGCGTCCTTCACTTGCCATATGCGCAGCGAAATCCTCGAAGTTGTCAAACGTCGTGCCCTTGACAAAGTCAGTATCGGGGTCGAACGCACCGCAGGTCAGCACGCACATCGCGATCACGGGCAGGATCATGGCGCAGGCAGTGACGATGGCGCACTTTTTGGCAAGTCTGCCCACGCCACGGCGGCGCTCGGTCTCGCGTTCGCTCTCCTGCACGCCAAAACGGCGGTCGATGCGCGGCAGAACGGCGAATTTGCCGATCTCGCGCGTCAAAAGCGCCCAGAGCGGTATCAGAATGAGCAACCACACAATCGCCGTGCTGTCAAAGCCAAAGCTTGGACCGTAAGAGGCCCATACGATCAGCAAAAGCAGGAACATCGGCAGCGTCACAAGGGCAAGATAGACGGGCAGATAGGCTGTACGAATCACATCGCGCTTGTAGCCTTGCAGCAGCTCGGGGTCATAGTCCTCCTCGGTGACCGGCATAGCAGCGCCGGCAAAGGCAAGTGCGCAAACGACGGCACCGACCTCAAACAGTAGGCCGAGGAAAAAGCCGAGCGCGGCGCGGGTGAAGGCGAAGTTGCAAAGCAGTGCGGCGATCACACCGGCGGCAAACAGACCCAAGGGAATGTAATTGAGCATTTTTTGCTTGCGCAGGCGGTTGCCAAACAGCATTTTTTGGCGTTTGTTGCTCGGCGGCACGGTGGATGTGGCGACGCTCTCGCCGTCCTCGCGCAAGGGCTGCACCTCGGTATTTGCCTTGCGCTGACCGCGCAGCAGCTCATCGACGGTGATGCCGAACAAGTCTGCGATGAGCGGCAGCAGCGTCAGGTCGGGCGCGCTTTCGTCGCGTTCCCAGCGGCTGACGGCTTTATCGGACACGTTCAGCTGCTCGGCGAGGTCGCGTTGGGTCATGCCTGCGGCGCGGCGCAGGGCGCTGATGAAGCTGCCAATGGTTTTCTTTTCCATGTGATAATCTCCTTTTGGGGTTGCTTTTCGGATCCGCGCGACACGGTGAGGGGATAGATAGGGAGGCTGTGTGGATCCGTGGCTATATTCTCGCATATTTGGGGAGAAAAAGCAACCCCGAAGACCGTAAATTTCTCTCGCGGAGAGAGAATTGGGGGGTGCGAACAAAGATTTCTAACTTTAATTAGATTA
>JAFTSR010000336.1 GCA_017467225.1 Clostridia bacterium
AAATTTATTTACAAAGCCATAGATGTAACGGCATTTTGGATAGATTTGAACGAACGAATGCCTTCCTCCGGAAGGAAGGTGGCACGCGGAGCGTGACGGAAGGAGCCTGCGTGACTTTGAAATCTGATTAAACTTTACGGTAACGCACTCTCCCTCAGTCGCCTACGGCGCCAGCTCCCTCCCGGAGGGAGCCTTATAAAAATTGCTTGCTAAACTGTTGTAATATTTACAACTTTGCGGTTATTGAAAATGAAAAGCATCTGTGTTATAATATAGCCACGGAAAGGAAGTGAACTGATGTACCACCTCAATCAATTTTGCAATATTATCTTCGCATTGAGAAAAGAACGCGGTTGGACGCAGACCGTATTGGCAGAAAAGCTGGGCATTGCCCCTCAATCCATTTCCAAACGGGAATGCGGCATTGGGTATCCCGACGTTACGCTATTTCCGCTGATCGCCGAGCTTTTTGAGGTTGAGATTGGTGTGCTCTTCGGGCAAAGCAACGAGGAGGACGACGAGAATATGACACCGGATCATGAAAAAACGTATATTTTTGATCCGCTTCACCGTATCGAATTTTTGGTAGGAAACGAATGTGACATCAGAGTGATCGAAAAAGAAGATGAGGCAGCGCACCTTGAAATCAAAGGCGATGCTTCCTTTATTGAGTTTTTGGGCATCGAAAATCAGGATGGAATCCTGCATGTCAACGTAAAAAATCCAACGGGAAGCGATACGACCTGGATTCCGTACGACAGAGGAGCTTATCACAAGCGCAATACCATCACGCTTCATACCGGAAAAGAAACAGGTCAGATAGTCGTGATCAGTTATCTTGATCTCAACTGCTATGAAAGCGAAACGGACGACGGTGTCAGTCAGTGGATATTCAAAAAAGACCACTTGTCATGATTGCGAGCATTTTGTCTGCCACAGATGCAGATATTTGCCGAGCAAAACCGTGTGAGTTCGGCTCTCTTCGGCTATAATAATATCATCACCGCGAAAGGAGCACACGTATGCAATATTCATCCGTCAATCGGCTGGGAGATTTTGAATTTCATGACGCCGAGCTTACTTTGCTCTCATGGGAGAACGACCGACTGACCGTTTCTGCCAAATACCTCAACGTGCACAAGAACGCAGCTCCGGGCAACGAGGGCACGGACATGGAGATCTCCGAGGCCATCATTACCTTTTACGGCTTTGATCTGAAGGAATTTGAGCCCGCCCGCACCTGGAAAGAGGACAAGCATGGCAACGTGTACACAAACGACCCTCTGATCATTCACACGGGCGCTGTTGCCAAGAGCATGCTGATGGCCGAATTGCAGCACACCGCCGTAGTGATGCACATGACTTACGTGAACGGCATCTACGACCTTGGCGCGCTCGGGATCGACCCGTATTTTTCTGCCCGCTTCACGTTTTCGGACGTCAAAATTGAGTGGGACTCCTACCGCAAAAAGGCGTGGTATGAACGTAAGCGTTAATATCCAATCTGTATACAATCCTCTTGCACAGGTAAAAACGACTCGTCGGTTCACCGACGAGTCGTTGATTTTTTTACTCTTTTCTCTTCCATTCGCGCACGATGCGGATATCGCCCTTTTGCCAGGTCATATCCAGCACGTCACCCGGGCGCACCAGCACGATCTGCTCGTTCTGCTCGGTAAAGGCCACGCGGTACACGTTGCCATCCTCGCCTGTCAGGTAGGCGTAGGTGGCACCGTCCAGCGTCAGGAATTGCACATCTGCCACCGTCACGCTGCCCTGCTCAATCTCGGCAGGATCCTGCGTATCCACGCCCGCGCCTGCCAGCATCTTGAGATATGCCGACACCGCTTCCTGCTGCGTCTCGCCGATCGCCACCATGGTATACTGGCGCACGTTGACCAGCGCATACAGCTTGACAAGTCCGTTGTTATCCTTGAGCACCATGATATAGGTCGGCACGCCCGAAATATTGACCAGGGACGGGAAGGATGCTACGTATTCCTTTTCCTGCACCTCGCCCTCGGCAGCGTGCATGGCCGAATGCTCCTCCGCACCGATGACGGGATAATAGCGGTACTCGCCCGTGCGTGCGTTGGACAGAATAAATCCGATATTGGAGGCATCCGAGGTAACCGATGTCACGCCCGTGAAGTACCACACGTCATCGTCGAACATCAGATATCCAAAGTCATCCGTGGTCTGCTTACAGCCCTTATTTCCGATGATGCTGTTGATAAAGCCACCCGAATAAAGTCCCTGCCAGTCGTACTTTTGGCAAGCCAGCTGACCGTCAAACACCACGTCCACCCATTGCGGCACGTCCTCTACCGCATACAGCGTGCTGGTGCCGTCCACGGGATTAAAAATGATCAGCTCTTCGACGTCATACGCACCGAACAGGCCAACGCGAGGGGTGTAGCAGGAAATGCAGTAATAGGGATTTCCCTGTTCGTCCACCTCAAAGCTGACATCCTCAAGGTCAAAGATCTTGGTGGGATAGTCAAAGCGCACCTTGCGCATCAGATCGTCCTCAAAATAGCCGCTTTGCGCGTATCGAATGCCGCTCTTGGCTTCATAATACTCCGCGGTATTGCCCAAGGTATCTACCATAATGTAGCCCGGAATGCCCTGCGCACGGTTGCCGATCCACTTGAAAAAGCCGTCGTATTCCAGATGCGTGATCTTGATCGGCTTTGAGCGATAGTTGATCTGCGTATAATCATCGCTGACCACGTACTGCGACACCACGCCGGCAAGCGCACCCAGCTTACGGTCGCCAAGCATGCGCGCGGAGTTGGTATCCATGAGCGCAATGTTG
>JAFTSR010000021.1 GCA_017467225.1 Clostridia bacterium
CCGCGATATGATGGCGGTGCGGGAGAAACTGAAGGAGTTGGAATAAAAGAGAGAGCATCCGTGCGTATTTTCGCGTCGGATGCTTTTTCTTGACATTTTGTAAAAAATATGCTATACTGTTTCTCTGACAAAGGAAAGGTGGTGATCCCATGGCACTGGAGGCGACAATTCTGACGCCGCAGCGCATTCGTGATCTTTTGCATGCGCACTACGGCATGGACTGCACGTCGGCAGAGCGCTTGCAGCTCGGAACGGCGAATTGTTATCGCGTTATGGCTGGCGGTCAGTCGTATTTTCTCAAGGAATTTCAAAGCAGCATCTCCGAGGAGGACGTTCGGCGCGAGGTCGGCGTGGTCGGGCATCTGGCGGCAAACGGCATTCCCGTGGCGCGCTTTCTGCCCACGGTAGATGGGGATTGGCTGGTGCGCTATGAAGGACACCTGCTTGCACTTTCGGAATACGTGCAGGGAATTACGTATGGCTACGACGATATGCCGTCGGATCGCCTGCATGACCTGGCTGCCATGCTCGGGCGTCTGCATGCGGCGCTTGGCGACTATCCGTTACCTATTGATATGGGGCGCGATTGGCTGGACGCATTTTCGGCCGAGCGGACGGCGCTGGCCTATGAGGAACTGATCACTTTGGCGCAAAACCGCCGTGATGACCCGAACACGCCGCAAATTCTGCGCGATCTTGCCTATAAAAAAGAGCTTTCCTATCGTTTGGAGGACTATAAACTCTACTACGACGGCGTGACCTACAGCGCCACGCACGGCGATTATCAGGGCTGTCAGCTGGTCTGGCAGGAGAGTGGCATCCGCGCGGTGATTGATTTTTCCTCGGCGCGCTGCTTGCCCGTTGTCTGGGAGGTCATGCGCTCGTACGTGCAGTCCAGCGAGCGTTGCCGCCGGGAGGCGAGGATCGATGTTGACGCGCTGTGCGACTACGTGCGTGTGTATCAGCAGTATTTTCCGCTGACGCGCACCGATCTTGCCGCCATGCCGTATGTATATCTCTTTCAATTGGCGCGCAGCCGCTATGGCTATCCACAATATCTGGCAGGTGATAGTGAGGACGCGAACGCCCTTCTGCATTTTGCCACCTGGCGCACCGCCATGTGCCGAGAGGTCGAGGAGCGCGCACCGGAAATCGCGCAGGCGCTGCTGCGTATGTAATCAAAAAGCTGCTGCATTTTGGTGCAACAGCTTTTTTTTGATCGTTATTTACGTTTCTTGCGTGTTACTGCTATGTTCAGGACGACAGTACCGGCAACGCCAAGAATGACTACGAGGATAATGATGATCGTAAAATCAAATTCTTTTTTGGGGAGAGGACGGCTTATAACCTCATCACAGTGCTCACAGAAGGAGTCCTCACGACCTTCGGCCTTCAGCGTTGGTTCGATGGCAACTGTGTAATCACCGAAGCTGTGGCCGGCCGCTTCAACGGTGTCGGCTACCGTGTGGTCGCACTGAATGCACTTTTTCTCCTGGATGCCGCTCTCAAGACAAGTTGGAGGGGTAGTGATTTTCCAATCTCCATAGGTGTGCTCGGTCATGGGCAGCTGGCGCTGTTCCTTATAATCGCAGAACTGGCAGGATTTGGTTTCAATACCGATTTTCGAACAAAGCGGTTCCTGTGTCAGTGTCCAATCTCCGAGCGTATGATCGATGAGAGGGAGAACGCGGGATTCCAGTTCTTTTTTACAAACGGTACAGAGTTTTTTCTCCTCCCCGGTAGCGTCACACTTTGCCGGAGCGGTCAGCACCCAATCACCCGGCTTGTGCCCGGGAGCCGGAATGCCTTTCTTTTCGGTGTGATCGCAGACGCTGCAGCGGCGCGATTGTTCACCGGGTGTGGTGCAGTCGGCTGCCGTATCGGTCACCCACTCCAAGAAGGCATGTCCCAACTCCTTGGGGAGGTTGGTTTCGATGTAGTCGCAGTTTTTGCAGACGCGGTATTTTTCCCCCGTAGTGGTGCACGTTGGCTCGCTTACTGTGACCCAAGCACCGTAGGCGTGGTCAGTTGCAGAGATGATCTCGGTGCGGGAGAGATCGCAGGTGGGGCAGTAGTAAGACAATTCACCCGACTCTGTGCAGCTCTCCTTGCGTACGAGCGTAGGCTCGTTCCAGTCGTGCTCGGCTTGGTTGTTGCAGCTGTCGTAGTGCCACGTAGCGTTAAGCAAAGCGGTATTGAGATTATTCAAATTCAAATTCGTACGGTCTGCATATGTTCCGCGGTAATAAACATCCGTCAGGGAATCGTTGTGGTTGAATGCAGACATACCAATATATGACAAGCTTTTAGGGAGGGTAATGCTACGAAGTTGGTTGTTAAAGGTTACAGCGGTGTCGGATATGGATTGTAAACCCTCCGGTAAAATCAACTCACGCAGATGAGAGCATCCGTTCAAGCCATACTCTGCAATGCTGACAGTGCCGGGACGGGCGGTGTAAGTGACCAATGATTTATCCTTCATGGTGATTAGATGATTACCAATATAGATCGCTCCATCATAAGACATGTTTTGAGCACTATACCACGCGCCGCACCTTTCAAATGACCAATAACCGATACGGCGGATGGAGTCGGGAAGATCAATATAATCAAGTAACGTTGCCCCACAGAATGCGTAATCCCAGACCTCGATGACCGTGTTGGGAACGGTATAGGTATTTGCTGCTCTTTGTGGCGGATAGAATAACAAAGTAGTCATATCCTTGGTATATAGGACGCCCTCAACGGAGGTATAACGAGAATTGCTCGAGTCGACCTCAATAAAGGAGAGGCTTGCACAATGGCTAAACGGTGTTTCGAAAATATTGATTACCGAAGCAGGAATGTTGATAGAGGTGAGACTCTGGCAATAGCTGAACGCAGCGCCTTCTATGGTTTCTAAATTTTCCGGCAATGTAAGCTCTTTCAATTCTGTGCAGTGAGAAAAAGCATGTACACCAATGGATGTTAGAGAGGAGGGAAGTGTGACGGATGCCAATTTTTCGTGCTCGGCAAAAATATGTTCTCCCAGCGAGGTAACGCCTTCCTCGACGATAACATCGGTGATCAATAGTCCCCACGGTTGATTCCTATTCAAATAGTCAGCCGTAGCGCCGTTACCGCTGATGGTCAGCACAGTGCCGTCAAGCGTCCAGGTACAGCTGCCGGTTTTCCCGCTTTCGGCAGAAACGGAAAGGGTCAAGAGGATCAGGCAAGCGAGAAAAATAAATACGACAGAGAATAAATGCTTTTTCATTGGATACCTCCGTTATTATGTTTTATATTACAGCGCCGCCTTGATAGCCTCCAGCAGCTCGTCGTACTCCTCGTAGGCGGGGAGGTCGGGATAGTCGGCTTTGATCTTTTCGGTGGAGCGGAACAGGAAGCCGGCCTTGCTGTTGAGGATCATGCCCAGGTCGTTGAAGCTGTCGCCGGAGGCGATAGTCTCGTAGCCGATCGACTGCAGCGCCTTGACGGTGGTCAGCTTGGATTTTTCGCATCTCATGCGGAAGCCGGTGATCTCGCCGTTCTCGGCGACCTCCAGCGTGTTGCAGAAGATGGTCGGCATGCCCAGCTTTTCCATCAGAGGAGCGGCAAACTGGGTAAAGGTGTCGCTCAGGATGATGACCTGCGTTTCGCGGCGCAGCGCGTCCAGGAACTCCTTGGCGCCGGGCATGGGATCGATCTTGGCGATGGTTGCCTGGATCTCCTTGAGTCCCAAACCGTGCTCCTTGAGAATGTTCAGACGGAACTTCATCAGCTTATCGTAGTCCGGCTCGTCGCGGGTGGTGCGCTTGAGCTCGGGAATGCCGGAGGCCTCGGCAAATGCAATCCAGATCTCGGGGACAAGAACGCCCTCAAGATCAAGGCAAACAATGTTCATCGTGGTGTTGCTCATGGTATAAAACTCCTTGGAATGTAAAAAATCAGTGGATATCAGGCGAAAAAGGACCAGATGGTGTAGTAGCAGGTGCCAACCAGCATGAATGCGACCAAGAGAATGGCGAAAATGCGAACGAGCCAGGTTTTGATCTGCTTTTTGCGGTTGATTTTGGTCTGTGCTTTATCTTTCTTCATGATGCTTTCCTTTCTTTTGTGCGTTCTTTATGCGATCGGCGGTTCTTCCAGCAGCTCTTTTGCCGTGATCTCCGCAGGTGCTGCAGGAACCTTCAGCTTGCGATAGCCCTTGGCGGTCTCCAGTCGCCGGGCGCTCTTTTCGGGGGAGATCGCCTCGGCACGTGCGAGCTTTGCGCCCTTTTTGAGCTGCATGATCTGCACGCCGGACGCCGAACGTGTGCTCATTTCGGGGATGAGCGAGGATTTGATCAGAATACCGCGGTCGTTGCTGCTGGTGAGGAACAGCTCCAGCGGCTTGTTGGCCTTCTCATAGAAGACGCCGACAATGGGAGAGGCGGTGGAATATGCGCCGGTCAGCTTTTTGCGATTACCCTTCATTTCGTAGGCGGAAAGGCTGACGCGAACGCCCTTGCCGTTCTCAAACAGCATGACCAAGTGATCCTTTTCGGGATAAGAATTCTGAATGTTGACCATGACGGGACGCTCACCCTCGGCCATGCCGAGCTTGGAGGGAACGAAATCGCCAAGCATTGCCGCCTTGGTCATTTCAAAATCGGCTACGCGGCTGCGGTACATCTGCGCTTGGTTGGTAAAGAAGACCAGCTCATCGGTGTTGTTGCACTCAGTCGTAAAGACAATGCGGTCGCCTTCCTTGACCTTCTGATCCTCAACGCCGGTGTTAGAGCGAAGAGAAAGCTTTTTGAAATAGCCCTCTCGGCTCATCAGAATGCAGACGGGCACGTTTTCGACGGCATTCTCATCCTCGTCGTACTCCTGAATGTCGCCGTCCTGAATGATCAGCGTGCGACGCGGCTGCGCGTACTTCTGCTTGATGGTCTGCAGCTGCTTGACAACGACACCGCGCAGCTTGATCTCATCGGCAAGCGTTTCCTCCATATCGGCGATCTCCTTTTGCAAGGATTCGATCTCGCCGATGCGGTCAAGAATGTATCGCTTATTCAAATTGCGCAGCTTGATGTCAGCAATGTAGTTGGCCTGCAGCTCGTCGATCTGGAAGCCCTCCATCAAGTTGGGGATGACCTGGTCGTCCTCCTCGGTCTTGCGGATGATGCGGATGGCCTTATCAATATCCAGCAAAATTTTGCCAAGGCCCAGAAGTAGGTGCAGCTTTTCCTTTTTGCGTGCCAGTTCAAAGGTGATTTCGCGGCGGACGCAGTTCAAGCGGAACTTGATCCACTCCAGGAGAATGTCACGTACACCGAGCGTCTTGGGCGTGGCATCCACAAGCACGTTGAAGTTGCACTTGAAGTTGCTCTCAAGCGGTGTCTGCTTGAAAAGACGCAGCATCAGCTTGTCGGGATCGACGCCGCGGCGCAGATCCAGCGTCAGCTTGAAGCCGTTACGGTCGATCTCATCGCGGAAGTCGGTTACGTCCTTGAGCTTACCTTCCTTGATCATGTCGGTCAGCTTTTTCATGATCTGCTCGATAGTGGTGGAGTAGGGAATCTGCAGCACCTCGATGCAGTTGTTGGCCTTGTCGTACTGATAGCGGGCACGCAGACGAACGCTGCCCTGTCCCGTTTCAAAAATCTCGCGCATCTGCTCGCGGTCGTAGATCAGTTCACCGCCGCCCGAAAAATCGGGGGCGTGGATGATATCCATCAGCTTTTCCATATCGGTCGAAGGCTTTTTGAGCAGCGCGATGGTGCCGTCGCAGATCTCGCCGAGGTTAAAGGAGCAAATGTCCGATGCCATACCGACGGCAATACCCGAGTTGGGTGTGACCAGGATGTTGGGGAAGGAGGTCGGCAGCAGCGAGGGCTCCTTCATAGTGCCGTCGTAGTTGTCGATCATATCGACAGCATCCTTGTCAATACCGCTGAACAGCTCAGCGCAGAAGGCATCCAGCTTGACCTCGGTATAACGCGGCGCGGCGTATTTCATGTCAGAGGAATACTGCTTGCCAAACGCACCCTTGGAATCCACAAACGGGTGTAGCAGCGTTTCATTATCGCGAGTCAGACGCACCATGGTCTCGTAGATGGCGGCATCGCCGTGCGGATTGAGTCGCATGGTCTGACCGACAACGTTGGAGCTTTTGGTACGGTTGGAGCCGCTGAGCAAGCCCATTTTATACATGGTATAAAGCAGCTTGCGGTGCGAGGGCTTGAAGCCGTCGATCTCGGGGATAGCGCGGGAGAGAATGACGGTCATAACGTAGGGCATGTAGTTGGTTTCGATCGTTTCCACGATCGGCTGGGGACGCGCGGGGGCATGAATCAGTTCTTTGGGTTCATTTTTCTTTTTCGCCATTGGAGAGGTATTCCTTTCCCGGTGTTATTCTATATTTAATGTAAAATTACTTTCGATTATAAGCGTACGATGGTATGTGCCGCGGCGCGGATCATACGGTTATACAGTGCAAGACCCAGGCCGCTCTTGGGCGGCAGGTGGGCATAAATGACGTCGGGCTTGGCACGGTCGGCATGTCGCAGCAGGGTAAACAGCGTGTGCGCCTGTGCAGCGAGATCGTCGCGCGCGCCGACGGGAAATAGCAGCGTTTTGGCAGCTGCTTGCGTTAAGTTGGGAATTTCCTCCTCATAACAGAGGATGGCGCAGCGTTTTTCGCGCTGCTCCTTTTGCAGATACATAAGTACGGTATCCGGCTCGCCGTCAAGCAGAATGACCGGTGCGTCGGGTGCGTAGTGGCGGTACTTCATGCCGGGAGACAGCACGCGCTCGCCCTCTTTTAACTGGGATGTGACGGCATCTGCCACCTTGACCTCGCTGACCACCATGCAGAGTGCGTCGTAGGTGATAGCACCCGGGCGCAGAAGCGTAACGCAGTCCTCGCCGTCGATCGAAACGATAGTAGACTCCAGACCAATCTCCGAGTCACCACCGTCAAGAATGATATCGACACGGCCGTCCATGTCCTCCTTGACGTGCGTGGCACAAGTGGGGGACGGTTTTCCGGAGAGATTAGCCGACGGCGCGGCAATGGGAACACCGGCGGCTTTGATCAGCGCGCGCGCCACGGAATGGGAAGGGCAGCGCAC
>JAFTSR010000337.1 GCA_017467225.1 Clostridia bacterium
ATAAAAGCAAAAACATCGCCGATGGTCTTCTCCTCCAAGCTTTTCCCCTCAAACTTTGCCTTGGGAACGTACCGCGGATTGATCAGCTTTCGAATGTTGATATACGCGCCCTTGAGCGCGATCACGATACGTGAAACCTTGATACCGCCGCCCGTCGAGCCTGCCATACCACCGACAAACATGACCACGATCAACGTGGTCACCGCCAGCATCGGCCACACGTGAAAATCCGTCGTGGAAAAGCCGGCTGTCGTCATCAGGGAGGCTACCTGGAAATAGGCATGGCGGAAGCATTCCTCCACGGTATATTCCTGCGGAAAGGCCTCGAAGCGCCAAAGCAAGCTGACAAAGACGATCGTCACTGCCGAGGCAGCAATACCAAAATAGCTCTTGAATTCTTCACTTTTGAAGACCTCGCGCGCCTTACCGATCAAGATCAAATAATACAAGCCAAAGTTACATCCGTAAAGGAGCAGGAAGGTAGCCATGACATACTGCGAGAAGGGATGGAATAGCTCCATGCTGCCGGGAATAAAGCCAAAGCCTCCCGTTCCGGCGCATCCGAAGGTAGCCAACACGCTGAAGAAAAATTGCTCGTTTTCATACCCCGGGATGGGCTGATCCAGCATCAAAAACGCGATTTCCAAAACGGTCAAGCCAAGGTAGATCAGATACAGAATTCGAGTCGTTGCCTTCATTTTGCTGACAATTTTACCCACCTGCGGTCCCGGGCTCTCCGCACGCAAAAGATGCATCGAGGAGCCTTCATTACTCTCGGGGATAAAGATCAAGACAAACACCAGCACGCCCATACCGCCGATCCAGTGCGATAAGCTGCGCCAAAACAAGATGGAATGCGAAATACGGGTGATATCGGTAATAATGCTGGCACCGGTCGTGGTAAAGCCTGACATAATCTCGAAAAACGCGTCAATATAGTTGGGAACGTCGCCGCTGATTACCAGTGGCAATGCACCAAAGAGAGCCATCACGATCCAGACCATCGCTGTCAGAGCAAAGCCTTCTTTTTGGTACAAGGTATCGTATTTGGGCTTGGGCAACTGCAAAAGAAAGCCTAAGAGAGCCAGCAAGACGATCGGCACGATAAAGGCAAGCTTATGCTGCATATCCTCGCGATAGATCACGCTGACAAGCAGCGGCGCGAGCATCAGTATGCTCTCCAATATCATGATCTTTCCCAGGATTTTTCCGAGTTTTTTATAATTCATGATTTTAACCCGCCTTACTCGAAAATGTCGGTCAAGTCATCAAAATTCTTGTGCGTCGTGACAACGATCACGTTGTCTCCCAGACGAATGGTGGCATTACCGTCGGGGATGATCACCTTAGTGCCGCGGATGATGCAGGCAATCAGACAGTGATCCTTGATATGAAGCTCGCGCAGCGGACGGTCGTAAATATCCTCCTGCCGCTTGGCCAAAAATTCCAGCGCCTCGACACGGTTGTGAACCAGGCGATACAGCGTCAGAACGTTACTTCCGCGGGTATTTTCCAGGGCGCGGATGTAGCTGATGATACGGTCGGCCACGATATCCTTGGGCGAGACGTTGTTGGTAATTCCCAGCTCCTGAAGCATGCCGTACAGCTCCTCGCTCTTGATTTTGGTGATGGTCTTACGCACCTGCATTTTATTGGCAAACATGGACACGATCATGTTTTCCTCGTCGATATCGGTCAGAGCAACAAAGGCATCCATGGCCTCGATGCCCTCCTCGATCAGAAGATCGTGCTGCGTACCATTGCCGTGGATGACGGTCACGTGCGGCAGCTCCTCAGCCAGCTCCTCGGCTGTCGGTCTGTCACTTTCGAGCAGCTTGATCTTGTACTTCTTTTTGGACAACTCATCCGCCAAATAATAGCCGATCTTGTTGCCGCCAACGATCATAATATTCTTCAAAGGAGATTTGACCAGATGAATTTCGGACAGAAAATCGCGCAGCGATTTGGCGTCCGAGGTAAAGTGAATACGGTCGCCCTCTTCAATAATGAAATGACCGGAGGGGATGTGCACCTCATCTCCACGCTGTACCGCGCAGATCAGCACCTTGGTCTTCAGCTTTTTACCAAGAGAGATCAGGGTCTCTCCAACCAAAGCGCAGCCGCGCTCCGCCACAATCTCCACCATCAGCACTCTGCCCTTGGCAAAGCGCTCGATCTTGGCAATCTCAGGCAGGTTGATCAGCTGATAAATTTCGCTTGCCGTATCCTGCTCGGGATTGACGATCATATCGATCCCCAGCTCGTCCTTCATTTCCATGATCTGACGGCGATACTCGGGGTTTCTGACGCGCGCTACGGTATTTTTCACACCCAGCTTTTTGGCGACAAGGCAGGCGAATACGTTAAGCTCGTCGCTGCCGGAAAGCACAATAGCAACGTCCGCATCGGACATACCGGCTTCTCTTTGAATATCCAGCGAGGCACCGTTGCCGACCACGCCCTGTACGTCGTATTTTTCAATCAGCTTTTCGATTTTATCCTTGTCCTCATCAATGATGGTAATGGTATTTTCCTTGCCGGACAGGCTATGCAAAATAGTCGAACCGATGGTTCCCAAGCCGATAATGACGATTTTCATGAGAAATTCCTTTCTGCGTAACAATCCGCACCGATGGCAGTACGGTTATTATACCACATTCTTCGCAAGTTTGCAACTTATTTTCCATCGTGCTTTCAAAAGGTGAAAAAATCACGAATGCTCCGTGTCCAATGTCCAGCCGTGGTCTCCGTGATAGATCATCTGCTTGGTCATACCGCCGTCAATGCAGATATCCTCACCGTTGATAAAGCCGGCCATATCGGAGCAAAGGTAGAGCACCATATTGGCAATGTCGGGCGGGTTGCCGACACGACCCGAGGGCTGCTGCACGGCATCGGCGCCCTCATACACCGTATATTGATTGTCGATCCAGCCAGGGGAGATGGAATTGACACGCACCTTGCCGGCAAGGCTGACAGCCATGGCATGCGTCAGAGCAGAGATGCCGCCCTTGGCCGCCGTGTAGCTTTCGGTCTGCGGCTGGCTCATACGATCGCGCGAGGAGGAAATATTGACCACGGCAGCACCCGGTGCGAAATGCGGCACAAACAGCTTGGTCAGATAAAAGGGTGCGATAACGCCGAC
>JAFTSR010000338.1 GCA_017467225.1 Clostridia bacterium
ATTCTGCTCGGACAGAACAGAACCGTTAAAAATTTAATTATACCATTTTCCGAAGGTTTTTGGGGTTCCAAGGGGGATTTTTTTAAAAATCCCCCTTGGTCGCCGAAGGCATTCCGCGTCTTATCTTCCGTTGCCCGTCTGCAGGACGCCTTCCTTGTAGGCGAACAGAAGGGCGCGCAGGTCGTTCATACGGGCAATCATTTCCTTGCCGGCGTCAGTGTCGGCCACCATGTGCCGGCGCGTCATCATTTCAAACACTACGTCAGTCGAGGCGAGGATGTCCTTGTTCTCCTTGATGGCGGCGTTTTTACCCTCAAAGGCGGTGTGAGAAACCAGGCGCAGGCCGCGCGAGGAGTAAATCAGCGTGTAGCCGGCGATGCCTGTCGTCGTGTGGTAAGCGCGGCAGAAGCCGCCGTCAATGCGAATGTAGCGTCCGTTGGCGCGGATGGGAGACTCACCGGCCGAGGCGCGCACCGGAACGTGCCCGTTGATGATGTGCGAGCGGCTCTGATCCAGCCCGAACTCGGTCAGCACGCGGCAGGCCGCCGCGTAGTCCTCGATCAGCGCGTAGTAAGGGTTCTTTTCTTCCTTCCACGTCTTTTGATCGGCGACGAAATAACGTTCAAAGGTGGTCATCTTGCTGCGTCCGAACAACGGCGAGTGCTTGCCGCACCACAGATAGTACATGAAATCCAAGGCATCCGGGTCGGCGGCGTGATAGGCTGCGCGCGCCATGCGGTCGCAGTAGTCCATGTAGCGGCGACCGGCACGATGCTGGCCGTCCATGCACAGAATTTCCTCAAAGCTGCCGTCGCAGTTCATCGGAACGCAGCCGTGGAACAAAAGATTTTCGTTGTAGATCTTGTACAGACTTCCCGCGCTGTAAAGGAAGCGAATGTGCTGCTGCAGCAGCGTGCTGTGGCGGAAGGCCTGTGCCAACGACTCCATCAGACTCTGCTCGGCAGGGGAGAGCGCATAGGGATCCGCCGGATCGACGGTCGGGAAGTGATCGTCGTTGAGAGGATACGCCACGCCGTCGATGGTGACGGTCTTTTTCTGGTGATCGATGCGGTGCAGCAGCATGCGGTCGTCCATATCGAATTCAGGGTGGCGACGGACCAGCTGCCCTTCCAGCTTGAACATGATAATGGCGATTGCCTTGTGTGCGCGGGAGAGCGTCTCCATGTTGTTTTTTATGTAGTATTTGTCTTCGGGATTACGCGGCATGAACCAGGTGCTTGCTGCGTAGGTCTCCTGCGCGTAGCCGATCAGATCACGCAGGCTGATGCCGTATGTATTCTCAATCAGCGAGAGTGTGTTGTACTGCAGCGCCGTGTTGAGCACGCTGGCAATGCAGGCGTGCGAGCCGGCAGCCGCACCCATCCAGACAATGTCGTGGTTGCCCCACTGAATATCCACGTGATGCTGCTGCATCAGCATGTTCATGACCTTGTCGGCGTGCGGTCCGCGGTCGTAGATGTCGCCGACCACGTGCAGATAGTCGACAGCCATGCGCTTGATCAGGCTGCACAGCGCCTCAATGAAAGCCGCGCCCTGCCCGACCTCAATGACGGTCGAGATGATGTGGCGGTAATATTCCTGCTTGTTGTGCTCCTCGCCGCTGGTGTGCAAAAGCTCGTCGATGATGTCGCAAAAATCGGGCGGCAGCGCCTCGCGCACCTTGGCACGGGTGTATTTGGAGGCGACCGAACGAGCCAGATCGACCAGACGATAGAGTGTAAAGCTGTACCATTCCTCGGTGTCCTCGCCGCGCGCGTGCAGCTCGGCGATCTTTTCGGCAGGGTAGTAGATCAGCGTGCAGAGATTGCGGCGCTCGGTCTCGGTGACCGAGGTGTAGAAAATACTGTCCACCTTCTCACGGATGACGCCGGAGCAGTTGTTGATGATGTGGAAGAACGCCTCGGCTTCGCCGTGAATGTCGCTGAGGAAATGCTCGGTTCCCTTGGGGAGATTGACGGTGGCGTTGAGCGTGGTGATGGCGGCACTGACAGCCGAGATGGTGGGATATTCGCGGGAGAGCAGGGAGAAGATCTTCATCTGCTCGGGGGTGTAATCGTATTTGGGCATTCAAGTCTCCTTTTGTCTGTAGATATCGTTATCCAACATAAGTATACCATGGATACTTTCCTTTGTCAACATAAAAATTGTGAACAAAAAGTAACACTGTTAACGAAAAAAATGCCCCGCGAGCCAAGACTCGCGGGGTGGGTATATTCATCCGTCAACATGCACGCCGTTTTCGTCTGTTCCACCGGCATGAGATGAAACACGTTCATAGCAGAGTTTTTTGAATTTCTCTACGGTATACGCTTTGCCATCCTTCATGTTGTAGACCTCATGTATTCCTATAGGAATTACATATTCGCCTTTGCTGCATTTCACGTATATGCAAAATCCGGAGCCTGAGTTGGTACCGATATTGACCAATACCTTAACGTCATCAACAACGCCAAAATTCCGCGACATGAGCGCATCCAAAGCATCTTGGTAATATATCGAACTACCCCAGCCGTAGTGCTGACTACCCGCATAACACCACGGAATATCGTCTTTTCCGTTCTCTTCATCATATTGATATAATGCAATGGCGGGGTCTGCAGAGCCGGTTGCGGTCGGGATGGCAATTCTGTAATCATCATCGCCAAACCATTCATCAAAGGGAACGTCCTCATCCAAGTCAAAGGCGCAGTCGAAAAGGTTGATCTCATATACGCCAAACGCATCATCAAGCGATATATCTTCAAGCTCCATAACGCTGGTATGGAGAGGCCTACTATCCGGCACATCACGCTGATGAACTTCATTTGCAACGGCAGCGATCTCTTCGGAGAATATAGGCGCAAGTAAAGCTTCTATATCTTCTTGGCTGGAACGTGCGCAACTAAAAAAAGATGATATGCAAAACGCGGTCAAAACAAGTATAATGACTATTCGTCGAAATATAATCATTTATGATCGGCTCCTTTTAGAAAATTCCGCAAGTTGTGGTCAAATTTGTTTCCCGTGCAGACACTCCATGCGCCTACACGCCTCATCGATAGAAGATCCACCTCGGATGGCAGCCGAGATGAAGCTCGTGGCTTTGATAAGATATATACGCGGTGTCGGGTTTCATGTCTTCTGCCTCCTTTCGCTTTCTGCAATTTACTTGCATTTATAGTATACAGAAAAATTTTCCATTTGTCAATGAACAAACTATGAATTTTTTGTTATGAGAAGAATTTCGTTGCCCCTGCACAAATTCGCGTGCACGGTTTTGTGCAGCATCAATAACAAAAAGCCGTCCCGCGGGTGCGGGACGGCTTGATTTGTACGTTATGTGGCTCAATATCAGTTGCCCAGCTTGGACTGGTTGATCTTGACGCCGGGGCCCATGGTGGAAGCAACCACGTAGCTCTTGATATACTGACCCTTCGCAGCGGCGGGCTTTGCCTTGATGACAGCGCCAACCAGCGTGTTGAAGTTCTCGGTCAGCTTCTCAACGCCGAAGGAAGCCTTGCCGATGGGGCAGTGGATGATGTTGGTCTTGTCCAGACGGTACTCGATC
>JAFTSR010000339.1 GCA_017467225.1 Clostridia bacterium
CAACCAGATCAAGTACCTGTGCGCACTGGTCTTTGGCTACAACGAGCGCGAGCACTTGCTTGGCACCTTCGTCTTTGCGGCACAGCACGGTCTGCACTTTGTCATGCAGGATGGCAAGGGCTGCTCGGGCAAGTTCATCGGTCACGGCACCGACGGCGGACAGAACGGGCTGTACATCGAGGGCTGCGGCGAGCTGGAGCTGGTCAACACCCAGCTGGTTACCATCGAGGCGCCTACCGACCGTTCCTACTTCCTGACCGCGCGCAGAATGCCCGGACGCGCTGTCGTTTACAACACGTTGATGTGGGGCGATCCCTTCTTCTCGGTCATCATCAACGGCGGTGACCTCACCTTCCAGCAGCTTAACATCGTCAACTCCGGCAAGGTCGCGCTCAACGTCTACGGTGGCAAGGCTCAGTTTGAGTCGGTCTTCTTCTACCGTAATCGAGGCAATGCTTTGGTCGATGACGGTGCCGCCAAGTGCACGCTGCTCGGCTGCATGACCAATCGCCACGTGGAGGATCGCGCCGATGATCTGCCGGTACTGGAGAGCGACATCCGCTGCGGCGACTACACCGAAAAGTGGAGTTTCTCCAAATACGTAGCCCCCAGACATTAACCATCTCACTCGGGGCGCAGAAATGCGCCCCGGATTTTTATAAGGAGGCCTTATGAAACGATTTTTGAGTGCCGCGCTGGCAGCTATTTTGCTGCTGAGCAGTTGTGCGACTGTTCCCGATGAGCCCAAGGATAATCCGGATAATCCGCAGGAGCAGCCGGAGCAACCGCCTGAGGATATCAATCTGCCAACTGGGGATGATACGCAAGACAAAACGCAGGAGGACGATATGAAAAAACAACAGCTTTTAGAAGCACTTGCGCTGTGCATCACGGAAGGTAGTGTTCCGCTCGACCGTACCAGTGTCAATTCTCGCTTTGCCGACTACAAGGCGCTGGGTCTGCGCGCCGTGCGCTTGGATCTGTACTGGGCAAATCAGGGAGGCAAGGCTGTGCTGCAGGATCAGAGCAAATATCAGTTTGAAGCTGCCAAGAAAAACGGTCTTCTCATCAAAGCGATTATCAATCCCGGCGGCACGACCAATCCCGATCCCGACAGCAAGCTGATGGATGCCGACGGTCGCGCAGCCATCAATGCCATCAGCCCTTGGTACGCCGACGTAGAAAGCTACACCGAGCAGCACATTCGCACCTACCTTGGCGGTCTGGTACAAAGCGGCTACAAGGATATCATCGGTGGCATCGTTGCAGGCCTGGGGCCTGCCGGAGAGCCGCTGTATCCTCCGGCCTGGACGCAGAGGGCACCCTTGACCAACGAGGTCATGTGGTGCTATGCCGACAACGCACAGGCCGATTTTCGTGCCGAGATGGAAGAAAAATACAGCAGCATCGCCAAGGCCAACGCCGCTTGGGGAAAAAACTACGCCGATTTTGATGACGTTCAAGTGCCCAAGGAAGGCGAGGTCAAAGGGCAGCTGTGGCGTGACGTGCTCGAATGGTACCGCGACAGCAAGCGCGAGTTTATGCACATGCAGGTAGAGACCTTCCGCCGCGTCATGAAGGAGTTGGGGATGGACGATGTGCCTCTCATTCTTTACCTCCCAGGTGCTGATTTCACCAAAACGCAATGGGAGAGCTGCGTCTCTATCGGTGCCGCCATCAACGGCATCAAATTTATGTGCGACAATGAATATACCGTGCAGCTGGCCGATGAATTTGACTGCATTCTGCAATACACCGGCATCACGGGCGTGGAAGGACTGCGTCATTTGCGCAACTATATGTTCGAAAACGGATACGCCCATATTCCCGTCATGGGAGAGAACGCCGGCGGCTCTAAGCCCGACGCGCAGGCCAAGCTGCTCTACGACGTCATTACGGAATACAAGCTTTGGGGTATCGACTATACGCACAGCCATTGGCTCTTTGAGACAGACGGCAAAACGCACAGCGATATGTATGCGCCGTTTGAGGGTATCGTGCCAAAGCTTGCGGACTATCTGAAAACGGTTGACATCACCGTTCCGAACGAGAATAAGCTGGGCACCGCCGCCCCCGAGGGTGACGTACTCGCCTACAAGCTGTCCTTCAACAAGCCGGCAAGTGAGGCATATGCGTTCGCCTTTGCGACCATTGCACAGCTGAATTTCGAGGTGCAGGACGGCGATCTTTTGGAGTACGACGTCTATCTTTCCGATGATATGTCAGGCATCGGCGCCATCGACGGCACGTTTGACGGTGGCCGCACCATGCGTGACAGCTTCAATATGACCGACACCCTGGGTGTGCGCGTGCATCCTAACGCCGATCTGAGCAATCATGCTACGGGCGCATGGTATCACCGCGTCATCCGACTGGGCAACGCCGCCTCGGACGGTGCTGTACTGCAAACGCTGCAGCTTGCCGCCCATCCTGAGGCGCAGTACGGCGCATTCACACAGATCGACGTGACCGTCTACTATGACAATATCGTCATCACCCGTGACGGCGAGGTGGTCAAGTATATCTTTGAGAATGAGGGCGACGTCACCCTCGCCAAGGCCACGCTCAAGCAATATGCCGAGGGCGAGGTCAAGGTTGTGGATGTGTATGAGGTGGAGTGAGATGCGCTTGAACTTGAATAAGACCATCGATTTCGTTTTGCACAATGCGCCGCCCAATATTCTGTACCGCGTCAAAAAGGAAATTCTGCACGAGCGTATTGACTCGAACGAAATGGCCTCCCTGCAAGCGCAAATTTTGAGCTTGCCAAAAGTCAAAAAAGCGTTTTCCTGTCAAAGAGAGACCGGCTTTTTCGGATCGGTTCTGCATGGCGGATATTTTGACGGTTTTGATTCTACCGTTGAATTTCTTAAAAGGAATGGCGTGGAGTTGAGCGAGCCACATATGATAAAAGCGCGTCAAGCCC
>JAFTSR010000340.1 GCA_017467225.1 Clostridia bacterium
CCGTATACGCACCTATGAACTACTACGATGATGAAACCGGCGATCTGATCGGCTTCGATACCGAGTTCGCTACCGCCGTTGCCGAGTATCTCGGCGTTGAGGCAAAGTTCACCACCATCAGCTGGCCCAATAAGTACATGGAGCTGGAGAGCGGCGCCATCGACCTGATCTGGAACGGCTTCACCTACGGCGAGGAGAAGGACGGCGTCTCCCGTACCGAGTACGTTGACTTCACCTACGCTTATCTTGAGAACCGTCAGTGCCTGGTTACCAAGGCTGACCGTGTCTCCGAGCTCAACAGCGCCGACGCGCTCAAGGGCAAGAACGGCGTTGCCGAGGGCGGCTCCTCCGGCGAGGCTCTGGCAGTTACCCTGACCGACGCGGATAAGGTTACCACCTTCACCTCTCAGGCAAACGCGCTGATGGAGGTCAAGGCCGGCAATGCGGACTTCGCTATCATCGACTATCAGATGGCTAAGGCCATGGTCGGCAGCGGCGACTACGCCGATCTGGCGATCAACGAGGCCGTACAGCCTGAGAGTGAGGTCTACGCGATCGGTTGCCGCAAGGGCAGCTCGCTGACCGAAAAGATCAACGAGGCAATCGTGGCTCTGTATGAGAACGGCACGCTGGCAGCCCTGGCAGAGAAGTATGGTCTGTCCAATGACCTGGTGACGGAGTTCAAATAATCGCTCATGGATATCTGGTCTGTTACACTGAAGCTGTTTGACGGCTTTGGCGTTACCTGCCTGCTCTTTGCGCTGACGCTCATCTTTTCGCTACCACTGGGACTGGTTATCTCCTTTGGTTCCATGAGCAAATGGACCCCCTTTCGCTTTATGGCCCGCGGAAACCCTCAATCCCGTTTTGTGCTTTGGCTGGCAAATTTTCGTCCCATCGCCGCAATCGTGAAAACCTTCGTCTGGATCATTCGCGGCACCCCCTTGATGCTGCAGCTGTTTGTGGTATTTTACGTACCGGGCATGCTGTTCCACGTCGTTCTGTTTTCGGGTGAGCAGGGGCGCTTTACGGCGGCACTGGTGGCCTTCGTCATCAACTACGCCTGCTATTTCTCGGAAATTTACCGCGGCGGCATCGAAAGCATTCCGCGCGGACAGTACGAGGCGGCGCAGGTTCTGGGCATGACCAAACGGGAAACCTTTTTCTCGGTCATCCTGATGCAGGTCATCAAGAGAATTCTGGCACCGATGAGCAATGAGGTCATCACGCTGGTCAAGGATACCTCCCTGGCGCGCGTCATTGCCGTCGCAGAGATCTTTTTCATCAACGAAATGGACTTCCTCTCGCGCGGACTGATCTGGCCTCTGTTCTACATCGCCGTCTTCTTCCTGTTGTTTGTCGGCGGCTTGACCATTCTGTTCAACTATCTGGAGAAAAAGCTCTCCTACTATCGCGTATAAGGAGGGCGAATAATGGCATTTTTTGAAATTCGAAATCTGAAAAAACGCTTTGGTAACGTGCAGGTGCTGCACGGCATTAACTTTTCGATGGAAAAGGGAGAAGCGGTTGCCGTCATCGGCTCGTCCGGCGGCGGAAAGACCACCTTCCTTCGTTGCCTGAACTTTTTGGAGATGGCAGACGAGGGAACGATCCATATCGAAGGCGGCTTTGACTTCGATGCGGAAAAAACCTACACCGACAGTGAGATTCGCGCTATGCGCCTCAAGATGGGTCTGGTGTTCCAGTCGTTCAACCTTTTTCCACAGTACACAGCACTCGATAATATTGCGATTCCACTGCAGCTCCGCACGGTCGAGAAGATCAAGGCAGAGCTTCCGCGCGGCAAAGCGCGCCGCAGTGCAATTTCCGCTGCACGTGAGGAAAATCGCGCACGCGCAAGAGAACTGCTTTCTATGGTAGGGCTGTCGGACAAGGAGGGAAATTACCCTTGGCAGCTCTCCGGTGGGCAGCAGCAGCGTGTTGCGATCGCGCGTGCTCTCGCGCAAACGCCGGCCGTGCTTTGCTTCGACGAGCCGACCAGCGCCCTGGACCCCGAGCTGACGGGCGAGGTGTTGCGCGTCATCAAGGAGCTGAAGGATCAGGGCTGTACGCTTTTGGTCGTGACGCACGAGATGGATTTTGCCCGTAACGTCGCCGACCGTGTGGTCTTTGTGGCGGATGGACTCATTGAGGAGGAGGGAACACCGGAACAGCTGTTCACCGCGCCCAACTCCCCCAAAACCGCCGCATTTTTGCAGCATTCGCTCAATCTCTGAATAAAAATCCCTCTCGCCATACGGTGGGAGGGATTTTGTATGTTGCCAAAGACAGGGGGTTCTGCCCCCTTGACCCCCGCCA
>JAFTSR010000022.1 GCA_017467225.1 Clostridia bacterium
GTATACGACGCTTTGTCGATCATCGGGCCGATGCTGCGTGCACTTTGGCTCATTTACGTGCCGCTGGCGGCCTGCTTTTGGCTGATGCACGGCACGCTGGCGACCATTCTGGAGGATGCCAAAATCCGCATGACGCACTTTCTGCCGCTGATCCTGATCGCTGTCGTGCTTCCTTTTCTTGTGATGGGCGATCGCCGATTGCAGTACGACGCGCTGATCCGCCGCGGCGGCGTGGCATCTCCGACGATAGGCCATGACCTTGCCGTCATGTTCGGCAATCTGTCCTTTTGGATGGGCCTTGCCTCCTGCGTGCTGGCCATCACCTCCAACGTACCCTACCTGGCGGTCGAATTTGCATACCTGATGCCTGATGCCTCCTTCGCTACCCACGCCATGTACGCTGCGACTCTCCCCACGGCGGCCGTCGTGCTGTACTACATCGCCTGGTGGTGGGGTGCTATGCGCTTTGCCTACCGCTGCGCCGATCCCGAGGACGAGCCCGAGCCTGTCATGTTTGCCTCGCTCGGACGCACGCTGGCCAACGGTTTTGCATGGCTCTTCGGCTTCCTTCTTTTGCTGTTCGTCGGTGAACGCGCCATCGTCTTTGCCGTGTTTACTGCAGTCATGCTGATCTACAAATACTGGCTGGGCTTTTTGATCCTTGTGCCGAGCATCATCGTGGTGCTCTACATTTACCGCGTCATTCGTGTGCTGCGCATTCGCCGCAGCGGCGTGGCACAGCTCAAGAGCGAAATGGACGCCGCAGGAGTGCGCTACGAGTTTGAAAAGCATCCCGTCCTCTCCGCACTCTTTGGCGGCGAGAAGGTTTCCTTGCGCATTTTCATCCATGACGAGGTGCTCTCGGTGCGCATGGTCTCCTCCATAAAGAAAAAAATCATTCTGGTGGTCGCGCCCGACGGTAATATCGGCTTTTTGCACTCGATCGCACTGTTCCGCGTGCCGCTGCGCAGTACCAAGAGGATCATGACCGCCGCAGGCATGGTGGAGGAGGATTCTCCCGCCTTGACACAGTGGATGGTCAAGCGCGAGACGGCGTTTGTCGATGAAAAATACCCGAGCGCCGAGAAAATTTATCTGATCAATCCGACGCCGACCGATTGGCGCATGGGTGAGCTCAAAAAGACGGTACCGCTGTCCAACGGCAGCGACGCTTACGGATATCATATGTGGACGGTGTCCGCCTTCTGCCGCCATATCCGGCTGCGCAATGACGGCGAGCACGGACAGAGATTTGGCGATTGAGAGGCGAGAGCATGAAGGATATCTTTGAATTTACCAGGCTGCTGCGCTATCTGCGCCGCCAGCATCCGATTCTTTGGTCGGTATTCTCAACGCTGGCTGTCATCCTTCGCAGCGCCGTGCGCACCTGCGTGCCCATTTACGTCAGCTTCTTTGTCTTCCGCGAGCTGCTTGAAGAAATCGTATTTGAGGAAAATCAATCGCTGCCGCATTGGGTGGCGCTTGTGACCGCGGCCATCGTGATGACGATCATGATCTGTCAGGATAACCGCTGGAAATATGCGGCGCTGTCTGCCCGTGGCGGCATCGAGCGCCCGAGCGTTTGGCACGACATCAAGGTGGTGTTTGGCAGCGGTATCTACTGGATCACGGTGATTCTCAGCGCGGCTACCGTGTTCTATTTCGCGGATTATTTGGCCGAGGTGTTTACTTTCGTCGCGCCGGACAGCCTGCCAATGCAGACGCTGGCGGCGGCACTTCTCCCTGCCGTGGGAATTGTGCTGTACGAGACGGGGGTGTTCTTTATAACGCTGCGCGTGTGGTATCGCACCGTACCGGCAAAATTGCCGCTTGCCGAGCCGCAGCTGCCGTCGACCTTCCGCATGGTTATTCAGCTGTTGGTCTGGGTGCTGGTTCTCTTGCTGTCGCCCTTCGCGGCCTGGGTCATTGTGGTCTCGTGTCAGATGTTCTTTGGACTTTTGCGCAAATATATCGTGCAGGCACTGATTGGCACGGTGGTCATTGTTGTGGTGGTGACGCTGCACAGACTTCTACGTGCCTGGCGGGTGCGCAGCCGCTGCGTCAGACAACTGCGGCAGGAGCTTGGCGAGGCCCGTATCCACTTTGAGTTTGAAAAGCACCCGATTCGCTCGGCCTTCTTTGGCGGTGAAAAGATTTCGCTGCGCGTCTTTATTGGCGACCGTGTGATTTTGGTGCGCATGGTGCCGTTTTACGCACGCTTCGGGACGCTGATCGTGACGCCGGACGGCAACGTCGGACAGCTGCATCGCATCACGATCGGCAAGGTGGCGCTGACGCCGCGCTTTGGCGCTGTGCGGATGGGTAGCAACACGGCGGTCGGACGCGGCAAGATGGGTGAGGGTGAGCTTGCCGAATGGATCACCAAGCGTGACACGGTATTTGAGGACGAGGAGCATTATCCGGGAGCGGAGAAGGTATATCTGATCAGCCCGACGCCCAAGTTCTGGGTGGCGGGAGATTTGAGTGCGATGGCACCCTTGGACAACGGTAGTCGGGCGTACGGCTATACGCTTTGGACGACGACGGCGTTTTGCCGTCAGATGCGGATGCTGCAGGAGGATGCGTTACGGGGGAGATGATTTAGGGTGTGCGAACATAGCTTTCTAACCTTGATAA
>JAFTSR010000341.1 GCA_017467225.1 Clostridia bacterium
CAGCGAAGCCACCTCCCTAACAACTTTAGACCCACACGATGTCGCTACGCGACCGTCGAGTTTGCCTCGGCGGCTGGACACCGCCGTTTTGGGCAAGCCCAAAACCGCCAAACATCGCGGCTTCTGCGAAGCCACCTCCCTAAAAAGTTTAGTCCCAGATGGACAAAAAGCGCACAAACCGGGGGATCTACAAGGGGACTTGGAGTCCCCTTGTACGCGTTTTCTTTGGTTCGTTTCTTTGACGCGCGTCAAAGAAATGAACAACAATATTATTAACGTTAGAAAGCTCTGTTCGCACCATCTAACTCATCCTCCTCCGTACAAAAACACAGCGGAAGCCAAGCTCCCGCTGTGTTCGAACCATATTTCTTATTCCGCCAAAAGATACGCCGGATCAATGCGCAACATGTCGCCGTCGGCGTAGATCAGGACGCACATCCGTGAGCCCATCGCATCAACCACTGCATTCTGTTCCTCGGGCGTGTTGCAGCGAATGCGCGCCAAGGGAACGGTGACCGTGCCCGTCGTCGAGCCTGCCAAAATGGCGCCTGCGCCCTGCGACGCTGCAATCACGTTAGCCTGGTCAAAGGAGAGCATGCATCCGTGCGAGCCGTCCTCGTCGGCAGGCAGAATGTAGCAGCTGCTCATGGTCGCATCGATGATGATATAATCGGTATTCAGCGCCTCGGCACGCGCCAGCATGTCTGCGCGCTCCTGCGCATCGTATGCACCGGGCGTGGCCGGCGTCGGCGCGATCTCTCCCATATCCATGGGCAGGCTTGCGCTCTGGGGCTCAACGTCGTTGAAGCGTCCGCGTGCGTAGCTTGCGGCACTGTCAGCCACAGGCGGCTGCGTCATGTCCTTGTTCATCGAGATGCCCATGCCAAGCACCAGCAAAAGCGCGCACGCAGCACCGGCCAAGCGGTAAGCAAGCGAATATGCAGACGACTTGCGCACGGGCTGAGCCAACGCGGCCGCCTGCTTTGCGGCTGCGGCGTACTTTTCCGCCTGCACGCGATCAATCGTCGCGCGGATGAGCGATTCGTCGGGCGTGATATTGGCAAATGCCCGGCGAAGATCGTTTTCTTTCATGATAATACCTCTTTCTATGATTCTTCTGTTCCTTCCAAAACCAAGCGGAGCTTCTGTCTTGCGCGTGAGAGTCGCTTTTTGATGTTGACCTCACTGGTTCCGAGTACGTCGGCGATCTCGCGCACGGCCATGTTCTCATAATAGAACAGCAACAGGACCTCTCGCATCTGCTGCGGAAGCTTCAGCACCTCGGCATAAACGTCGGGCGCGTCGGACGTGTCGGGGTGCATCGTGTCCTCATCGGGCAGCTGCGCCATCATCAGATCGTCCATGCCGTCGACGTTTTTGCGCCACGGTGCGACGAAATGGGAATTGCAGCAGTTGATGGTGACGCGGATCAGCCAAGCCTTACGGTGTTCCTCAGACTCGAAGGGCTTTTCATGCATGACCAGCTTGACGAAAACGTCCTGAAAAATGTCCTGCGCATCGTGTGTGGAGCGAGTCTTGGTCAAGGCCAGCTTCCATACTAAGGGAGAGGAGAAGCGGATCACCTCGTCGGTGACCTCCGTGGGCATCGCGTCGGCGTGCAGAGGGGAAGTGTCGAACAGCGCAAGCGGCGAGACGTCGTCGATATCATCGCTCGCGTCGTCAGGGCTTGGGTAGCCGTCCAGCTCATTTTGTTCGTCGTAGACGTCCTCGGGATCGTCCCAATGCCGTGCCATGCTCTCATCTCCTCTCTATAAATACTGTTCAGCGTGCCAAAAGGTGACCGGTTTTTGAAAAATTTTGAAAAAAGATAGTCAAAAGGCTTCTGTAGTAATAGTATAGCATACAAATATGAACAATCCGTGACAAAAAACGGAAACAGCGTGTCGTGGCCACGGATATGTGCATAAATTTGACGCGACGCGGCAACACTACCCAAAGAAAGAGGTCAGCGACATAGCAAGAGGAGGGAAAAGCATGGAAACGTATCGTGGGCTGGGCATTGGTGACGGCGTTGGCGTCGGGCGTGTGCATATCATTGGCGGTGAAACATATTGCAAAAGAGAGGCTGCAGCGTCAGAGGAGGCGCCCACGAGTCCGAGCGAGCAATGGGCGGATTTTTGCGCTGCCAGAGCGCGCGCGGTACAGAGCCTGGAGGAGCTTGCTCTCCATAGCAGGGAGGATTTGGGCGTGGAACAGGCGGCCATTTTTGAAGTGCAGGCCATGATGCTGCAGGATGCGGATTTTGCAGGCGCGGTGCGGCGAGAGATCACCGCCGGTGCGGACGCTGCCCGGGCGGTGCAAAGGGCGATGCGCGAGACGGTGGCGCAGTTTGAGGGCATGAACGATCCCTATCTGCGAGAGCGTGCGACCGATGTGAAAAATATTGCGCAGCTGCTCATCGAACAGCTGCGTGGTGAGGTGACCGATCAGTCGGTGGGGTGCGCGCAGACGCCGTGCATTGTGTGCGCCATCGATCTTTCACCCGCACAAACGGCGCGGCTGGATCGCAACAGTGTGCGCGGCTTTATCACCGCACACGGCTCGCTCACCTCGCACACGGCGATCCTGGCGCGGTCGATGGGCATTCCGGCGCTGCTTGGCGTGGGTGAGGCGGCCATTGCAGCCATGCGGGAGGGCATGGAGGTCGCGCTGGATGCATCTACGGGTACGTGCTACCTTTCGCCCGACGAGCACACGCTGCGAGCCTTGCGCGAGCAGCAGCAGCTGCTGGGACGGACGCAGCAAAAACGGGAGCAGTACCGAGGGCAGCCCACCCGAACGGCGGACGGGCAGACGGTTCGTCTGTATGCCAATGCGGCTCTGCCTGCGGACGTGGAGGGCGTGTTGGCAGCGGATGCCGAGGGCATTGGACTGTTCCGCAGCGAATTTTTGTATCTTGACCGTGCCACGCCGCCGAGCGAGGAGGAGCAGTACGGCATATATCGGGAGATTCTGGAAGGGATGCAGGGACGGCGCGTGATCGTACGTACGCTGGACATCGGTGCGGACAAGCAGGCTGCCTGTCTGCCGATGTCAAAGCGGGAAGAAAACCCGGCGCTTGGATGCCGCGCGGTGCGTCATTCGCTGTTGCATCCCTCGCTGTTTCTCACGCAGGCACGGGCGCTTTTGCGTGCGGCGCGGTACGGTGCGCTGTCGGTCATGTTCCCTCTGATCAGCAGCGAGCAGGAGCTGCGCGGCGTGCTGGCGCTGTGGGAACGTGCCAAGGATGAGGTAGGGCATGTGGACGGCGTTGAGCTGGGGATTATGATCGAAACGCCTGCGGCGGCGTTGATTTCCGATCGCCTTGCGCGAATGGTTGACTTTTTCAGCATCGGCACTAACGACCTGACGCAATACACGCTGGCCATGGATCGGCAAAACGAAGCGCTGCAGCCGTTTTATCAGCCGCATCATCCGGCCATTCTCTCGCTGATCCGCATGACGGTGGAGAGTGCCAGGGCAGCAGGCATCTGGGTCGGCATCTGCGGCGAGCTGGGTGCGGACGCCTCTCTGACTGAGGAATTTGTCCGCATGGGGATCGACGAGCTGTCGGTCGCGCCCTCGCAGATTCTTTCCTTACGGGAGAAAATCGCCGGGATCACCGCCTCGCGTTCGCCCTCGCTAACATGAAAAAAAGGAGAAAGCATATGCTGACAAAAACGTATACGGTGCAGGACCCCTACGGGTTGCACGCGCGACCTGCAGGGCTGATTGTCAAGGAGGCGCAGCGTTACACCGCCGAGGTCACGCTGACCAACGAGAAAAACGGCAAATCCGCCTCCGCCAAGGGGCTTTTTGCCCTTATGGGACTGGAAATCACGCAGGGGGATGATATCACCCTCACCGCAAACGGCGCCGACGAGCAACAGGCACTCCAGGGCGTCGGCGCGGTCATCGAGGAAAGACTCTGCAAAAAGGCGTAAAAATGATAACGGAGCCGATTTTGACCGTCGGCTCCGTTTTGTGATCAGTAAATGATGGATTTGCTTGAGGGTGTGATGCGGAAGAGAGCGCTTGAGGGATCAACGCAACCGCAGAAGGTGGAAACGCTCTCCTGCATGACGCTGCCGTCAATGCGCAAGTCGTGCTGGTGTCCGAACGGCGTAAGGTGATGTACCTCGCGCAGATGCAGCACACCGTCCTCCCACGCATAGGCGTAGCAGCGCTCGCCGCAGTCGATGAAGCGCTCATAGCCTGCACGGATCAGCAGGCGCGGCGTCTTGCCGTCCATACGGTACAGGCGCAGCTCGTCGCCCTCCAGACGCAAGTCAAGAGTCATCTCGCCCAGCGTGTAGCTGCCGCAAAGTGCTTCGGGCAGCGGTGTGCCGGTGGGATACGCGATATGCGCGTCTGCCTCGGCTTGACGCAGGGCAGCAAGGGCGGCAGGGTTTTCCTCTGTTGCCGCACCGATGCCGGGCAGAAGGTCGCGCCAAAGTGCCGTCAGAATGGCCTGCATATCATGGGTGCCGCTGTTGGTGGCGATGACAACGTCCTGCTGCGGCATAACGATACAATACTGACCGTAGGCACCGTCGCCGCGGTACACGCCATCGGGCTCGCAGCGCCAGAACTGATAGCCGTAACCCATCGCCCAGTCGCAGGGCTGCCCGGGAACGGGAGTGCCGTTCTCGATATGCTTGGAGGTCGCGCGGTCAATAAGATCGGCGCGCAGCAGCTGCTTGCCCTCCCACATGCCGCGCTGCAGCAGAAACTGACCGAAGCGGGCAATATCGCGGGTGCGCAGATTGAAGCCAAATCCGCCCTTGCAGCTTCCCTCGGGGGAAAGCTCCCAGTGATGGTCGTCAATGCCGAGCGGAGCAAACAGCTTGTCGCTCAGATAGCATTCGATCGAGCGACCAAGAACACGGGAGAGGATAGCGCTGACCATAAAGGTGGAGGAGGTGTCGTAGCGGAAGACGGTACCCGGCGCGTGCTGCGGGACGGCAGACAGAAAATCCTGCACCCAGTCGATGCCGTGGAAGCGGTCGGTTTCGTCGGTGCCGACTGACATGGTCAGAAGATGCTCGAGCGTCAGATCGCGCTTCTCTTCGGGGATGACCTTGTCGGGAAAGAAATCCGCGACCTTGTCCTGGTAGCTGAGCAGCCCCTCCTGCACGGCAAAGGCGCAGGCGATGGAGGTGTAGCTCTTGGATAGTGAGTAAAGAACGTGTCTTTTGTGGGAGGCGTAAGGAGAGAAGTAAGCCTCGGCTATGCATTTGCCGTGGCGCAGCATGATCAGCGAGTGCAGACCGAGCGACTGTCCTTGCTCCAGAATGCTTCGGATGGCGTCCGAGCTGACCCCGACCGACTCGGGAGAGTGAAGTGTGAAATCTAACATAAATCCCGCCTTTCCATGGGGCCTTCGGCGACCAAGAACCTTTCTTGGAAGAAAGGTTCTTGGAACTCCAAAGAACTTGACCCAAATGATACATGGATGAAAGTTTTTGGGAGATTCCTAAGACCCCGATGTTTGGCGTTTTCGGCTTGCCCGAAACGGCGGTGTTAAGCCGCCGAGCCAAACTCGGTGGTCGCTTGCGACCATCTTTTTCTCAAAAAGGGTTCTTAGGCCTGCACAGCGCAGGGCTTGGGGCGGAGCCCCAACTTCCCCACCTTTTGAAAACGGAGGGCATTCATCAGAACGCCCTCCGA
>JAFTSR010000342.1 GCA_017467225.1 Clostridia bacterium
AATCGACGGCTCTGAAAAGAGACTGGAGATGGCAAAGAAGCTGGGCGTTAAGACCACCATCAACTTCAAGGAAGTTCCCAATGCGGCTGATCGCGTAGCGATCGTCAAGGAGCTGTCCGACGGTCAGGGCGCTGACTTCGCATTCCAGTGCACCGGTGCTCCCGCGGCTGCTGCTTCGATCTACGACTACATCCGTCGTGGCGGCGGTCTGTGTGAGGTTGGCTTCTTCGTCAACAACGGCGAATATTCCATCAACCCCCACTTCGCAATGTGCAACAAGGAGATCACCATCGTCGGCTCTTGGGACTACACCGCTGAGGACTATCCCACGACCATGGCTTTCCTGCGTCAGGCTAAGGAAATGAACATTCCGATCGAGGAGCTGATCACCCACTCCTTCCCGCTGGAGAAGCTCAACGAGGCAATGGAAGTCAACGTTTCCCAGGCCGGTATCAAGATCTGCTATCTTCCCGACTGATCCGGATACGACGGATATAGGAGGTAGAACATGGCACTTGGTATGATCGAATGCTACGGCTTCGTTACCTCTGTGGTCGTCGCAGACAAGGGTCTGAAGACGGCAGACGTCGAGCTGGTTGCCATCGACAAGAACAAGCCCGCCAATGCTGAAAAATGCAAGGTGCCGCTGGTCATGGTGGTCAAGTTCGAGGGCTCTGTTTCCGCTGTGGATATGGCGGTGCAGGCAGGTAAGGCTGAGGCCGAAAAACGCGGTATGTTTATCGCATCCTTCATTATCCCGCGCCAGGAGGAGCAGATCGAATGGTTGGCTCACCTCAACGCGCTGGGTAAGAGCTCTACGATTTAATCAAATCGTAGTCACGTTGTTCAAAATTATTTGAAAATAAAAATTAACAAAACAAATCAAAAAGGAGATTTACTTATTATGATGGAAGCTCTTGGTATGGTAGAGACCCGCGGCCTGGTTGCCGCAATTGAGGCTGCAGATGCTATGTGCAAGGCTGCAAACGTTGTTCTGATCGGCTCCGAGAAGATCGGCTCCGGTTTGGTAAGCGTCATGGTCCGTGGCGACGTCGGTGCTGTTAAGGCTGCTGTTGAGGCAGGCGGCGCTGCTGCTGCTAACCTTGGTGAGGTTGTCGCTACTCACGTTATCCCCAGACCTCACTCCGACGTGGAGAAGGTTCTGCCCGTTATCAAATAATTTACCGCTCATAACGGCTGCATGAGATATGTCCTTGCCCGGATTTTTTCCGGGTGGGGACACCCGTCAGAGAAAGGAACGGTACATTATGGAGGATAAGGCAATCGCTTTACTTGAGGTGCAGGCTTTGGTCGCTGCGATCGTAGGACTGGACGCCATGCTCAAGGCTGCGAACGTACAGTTTGTTTGCTCGGAGAAGCGTCTGGGCGGTAAGCTGGTCACGGTCGTCGTCGAGGGCTCGGTCAGTGCAGTTACGGCCGCACTGGAGGCCGGTGTCGCTGCTGCCTCCGAGGTTGGCAGTGTCAAGCTCTATGAGGTGATTCCGCGCCCGCATCCCGGTATTCTTCGTTTCCTGAAGAAAACCAAAAAGTAATAAGCGTCCGGGTACGCTTGTAAATATTACCCGTACTTAATTTTGTTGGTTCATCCCAAACTATAAATTTTTATGGAGGATTCTACAATGGAAGCTCTTGGTATGGTTGAGACCCGTGGTCTGGTTGCTGCAATCGAGGCTGCTGATGCTATGTGCAAGGCTGCTAACGTTGTCCTGATCGGCTCTGAGAAGATCGGCTCCGGTTTGGTAAGCGTTATGGTTCGTGGCGCCGTCGGTGCTGTTAAGGCTGCTGTTGAGGCAGGCGGCGCTGCTGCTGCTAACCTTGGCGAAGTCGTTGCTACGCACGTCATTCCCAGACCCCATGGCGACGTTGAGAAGGTTCTGCCCAAGATCGGCTAATCTTTCAAACGTAATACACGCCGCGCGGCTTTGCCGTGCGGCGTGTACCCCCCAAAAAAAATTTGCCCGGAGCGAGGGCTGCAGTCGCTCAAGGTGCCTTTTGCGTCGTAGCACCGATTCGCGTTCCTGTTATATATATTTCACATTTTAACTTTGCATATAACGCCCACTGTGGCTTGCGGTTTTCCGCGATATATATTTTTCTCGTTAATATTTACTACTACATAGAAAAGAGGCTTTTTTACGATGGAATACAATGCATCTACCGTAGCTGAAATGGTTAAGAAGGTGCTCGCAGAGCTGGAGTCCAATCCCACTGCGCAGCCCAAGGCGTGCGCCGCTGCACAAAAATCCGAGGGTGAGATCCCGGTAGGTATCTCTAACCGTCATATTCATCTGTCCCGTGCTGACGTGGATACGCTGTTCGGCGCAGGCTACGAGCTGACCCCCATGAAGGATCTTTCTCAGCCCGGTCAGTATGCCTGCAAGGAGACGCTGACGCTGGTCGGTCCCTCTATGCGCGCCATTGAGGGTGTCCGCGTGCTTGGCACGATCCGTAAGGCTTCTCAGGTAGAGATCTCAAAGACCGATTCCTTTACGCTCAAGGTAAAGCCCCCCGTGCGTGAGTCCGGTAAGATCGACGGCTCCGCGCCGGTCATTATCGTCGGCCCCAAGGGAATTGTTTCTCTCAAGGAAGGCTGCATCATTGCTAACCGCCACATTCATATGAGCCCGGACGACGCCAAGAAGTTTGACGTTGTTGACGGCCAGTATATCGACGTTGACGTCAACTCCGGCTCTCGCCGTACCCGTTGGTTCGACGTTCAGATCCGCGTCCATGAGCAGTTTAGACTGGAGATGCACGTAGATACGGACGATGCCAATGCCGTCGGTATCGGTAACGGCAGCACCGTCACGGTCGTAAAATAAGGATAGAGATCGAAATTTCCCCACATAGGAGAGAGATATGTTAAAAGGTCAGGTTATATCCAACATCGTTTCGACCAGAAAGCAGCCCGCACTTGTCGGCTCCAAGTTTTTGGAGATTCAGCTGATCGAAAACAATCAGATGACGGATAAGTTTATCATTGCCGTGGACAGCGTCGGCGCCGGCATTGGCGAGATCGTGCTGATCACCACCGGTAGCGGTGCACGCTTGGCGCTGCACAATAAGGAGACTCCGACGGACGCTGTTGTCGTCGGTATTGTGGATTGATCGCTCGTTGGCACACGCAGTGATCCCTTGGAAAAGGAGTTAGTGTCATTTTGGAACTGAATGAGTTGAAAACTCTCCTGCAAAAGGCAGGAGTCGTCGGTGCGGGCGGCGCGACCTTCCCCACCTACGTCAAGCTGGCCTCGGGTGCTGATACGCTGATCATCAACGCCGTGGAATGCGAGCCGCTTTTGTATACCGATCTGTCGCTGATGGAGCTGTATATGGATAAGGCACTCTCCGGTATTCGTACCGTGATGGACGCAGCGAGCATTTCTACTGCTCTGGTCGGTGTCAAGGCAAGCAAGGGCAAGCTGCTGCATTGGTCGCACGGTCAGGAGCTGGCGCCCGGTATCAAGGTCAGCCTGCTTCCCGACGTTTATCCCATGGGTGATGAGATCAATCTGATCTATCAGGCCACCGGACGCGTTGTTCCGCCCGGTAAGCTGCCTATCACGGTGGGTGTCATTGTTATGAACCTGGAAACAGTTTATAATATTCATCTGGCATGCTACGAAAACCGCCCTGTGACGGAAAAGTGGCTGACCATCAATGGTAACGTCAAGCCGATGGTCGTCTGTGTGCCGATCGGTGTCCGCGTGCAGGATCTGTTCCGCCGCTTGGGTATTCGGGTGCCGGAGGATCACGTGGTGATCGACGGCGGTCCCTCGATGGGTCAGATCATCGAGCCGCGTACGGCAATCATCACGAAAGCGACTAAGGGCCTTTTGATCCTGCCGCGGGATATTCCTGCTGTGATGGTCAAGGAAAGACCGCAGCGCGTGCAGCTGACCATGGCGTCCTCCGCCTGCTGCGGCTGCTCCCGTTGTACCGATCTTTGCCCTCGCTTTTTGCTGGGCTATCCGCTGGAGCCGCATAAGCATATCCGCGTGACGGCTATCTCCGAGCACGTTAATCCCGCGGATGTTCTGTCCGCCTCGCTTTGCTGTGGCTGCGGCATTTGTGAGATCGCTGCCTGCTGCCAGTACATCTCGCCGCGCGCAGTCATTGCCGAGCATAAGGACATCCTGGCCAAGGCTAAGATGCGCTTCACGCCGCCCGAGGGTGCGCAGTACAAGGCAAACCCGGAGCGTGCGGATCGTATGATGAGCACGCAGCGCTGGATGCAGTACCTGGGCGTGGATCGCTTCACCGAGCACCCCGAGTGCAATCCTGTCAAGCTCGATTTCGACCGCGTGGAAATTCGGTTGA
>JAFTSR010000343.1 GCA_017467225.1 Clostridia bacterium
CCGCACCTATACCAAGACCGACTGGATCGTCTGGGCTGCTGCCCTTGGCGAGTACCGTGAGGACTTCGAGGCACTGATCGCTCCCGTTTGGTATGCGTACCACTGCTCGCCTTCCCGCGTGCCGCTGTCCGACTGGTTTGATACCGTCACCTCCGTGCAGTGCGGCTTCCAGTGCCGTACCGTTGTCGGCGGCTTCTTCATGCAGCTGTTGGCATATAAGGGATATTTGAAGATTTAATTATTTCCATCTTGCCAAGGAGGGAAGACATATGGAATTTTTGGTAACAGATTTCGGCGCTGTCGGCGACGGCGTGACCCCCAATACCGCGGCCATTGGCGCGGCGGTAAAGGCGTGTGCAGAGTCCGGCGGCGGTGAGGTTCGCTTTCCGGTCGGCTGCTTTGTCAGCGGCACGATTGAGCTTTTGGATGGCGTAACGCTCAGCCTCGACAGGGGTGCTGTGCTGAAGGCCTCCGGAAATCTTGCCGATTTTGAAAAGCTTCCGCTCCCCGATTGTGACGTGGGCGTGCGTGTTGGCTTCATTTATGCCATTGGCAAGCGCGACATTGGACTTGCCGGCAGGGGTACGATCGATCTCAACCACACCGCGTTTTTCAAGGATGACCGCCGCCTTGCCATCGACCGCGAGCTGACCGAGCGCGAGCGCGCGGAGGCGACGCTGGCAATCGCGCCGAGACTGACGCAGCCGATCTGCATTCATGATTGTGTCAACGTGGACCTGCGCGATCTGACCATTGTGAATTCTCCCAGCTGGACGATTTCGATGGTGGGCTGCGAGCATGTGACAGCGGATCGGGTGACCATTGACAATTCGCTGCTGGTGCCCAACTGCGACGGTATCGGATTTTCTTCTTCCCGTGACGTGGTCGTTTCCAACTGCCATATTTCCTGCGCGGATGACTGCCTGACCTTCTGCGGAACCAAGCAATGCGTGGTTTCCAACTGCGTGCTGCGCACCCGTTCCAGCGCCATCCGCATCGGCTACATCGAGGATACCACCGAAAATCTGGCCATCAGTAATATTGTGATCCACGATAGCAACCGCGGTGTCATGATTCAGGGCAGCAAAAACGCCAAGATTCATAACGTGGTGATTCAGAACGTTGTCATGCACAACCGCGTTTTTGCCGGCGCATGGTGGGGCAGCGGAGAGCCGCTTACCATCGTGTCAGGTAGCGAGAACGGCGGCATTTCCAACGTCATCATGACCAACGTGCGCGCGGAATCGGCAAGGGGTATTGCGATGCGCGGTCTTCCCACGGGTAACGTGCATGATATTCTGCTGCGCGACTGGCAGCTGACCATCACCGCCGAGGGCGAGTGCAGTGAGCAGCGCCGCGTGGATTTCCGCGACGAGCAGGAGGTCCTGCTCCCCGATGGCACCATGCCTTGGTGCTATGCGGAAAATGTTCGCAATCTGAAGATGGAAGGTATGGACGTGTCCAAGTCGGGCGACGCCACAGAGTTGGATATCTCAGCTGTGATTGAGTGATATTTTGCTGGAAATAACCGTACAAAGCCCTCCGAGTTTACAAATCTCGGAGGGCTGATTTATTTATTTATTCAGATTTCAAGCTTTCTGCCAGCGCGGCAAGCCCGGCTTCAAAGCGAAGACCATACCAATGTGCAGGCGCGTCGCCAACCGTTGCCTCAATGCAGCGCAGCGTAAAATCAGCGGCCAGGCGCACAGCGTGCTCAACGGGCTTGCCGCGCAGCAATGCGCAGCACAGTGCAGATGCGAACACGTCGCCGCAGCCATGCAGGGGGCGGTCGTAATGCTTATGGCGGATATCGTCAAACACGCACTCGCCGTCGCTGCAAAGGTAACCGACCGTGCCGTCCTCGCGTACAGCGCCCGTCAGCGCAACCGCGCGAGGCCCCAGCGCACAAAGCTCGCCAAGGACCGCATGCTGGATGGCAGCATCGGTCATGGCCGCAGGGTCGCGATCCGTCAGCAGCGCCGCCTCGGTGGCGTTGGGCGTAATCACATGCGCACGGGTGCAAAGGTGCCGCATCCGCGCGGCAAACGACAGATCAAAGCCGTGATACAGCTTACCGCCGTCTCCCATGACCGGATCGACCACAAGCAGCGTTTCCGGGCCGGAAAAGCGGTCAAAAATGCGCTCTACCGTCGCAATCTGCGCCTCACCGCATAAATAGCCCGAATAAATGGCATCAAACTGCAGCCCGATGCGCTCCCAATGATCGGCAATCGCGTCCATCTGTTCGCCAAGCGGCAAAATATAGGGCAGCGGAAAGCCGCCGGTATGGGTAGACAAGAGCGCCGTCGGCAGCGGAACTGCCTCCATGCCGCACGCCGCAAAGATGGGCAGCGATACGGTCAGCGAGCACTTGCCGAACGAGGACAGATCGTTGATCAGAAGAATGCGCTTTTGCCGTGGATTTTCCAGGTGCAGCGCGGGCGTCAAATCGGACATTATGTGATATCCTTTCGCAAAAGAATGGTATTGAGGTGCGAGGGAAAACTTTTTTGAAAAAAAGTTTTCCCTCGCGCTCCCTTTCAAAAAACTTGTATCAATGGATGAGCGAACCTTGTAGCCGTTCCGCTCTGCGTTCGCGAGACGAGAACGCTATTATTTTACCATAATTTGTCCGTCATGTCAAGTGCCTATGCCAATCATGGTGCACTGAGCAGTGCGTCAATGGCACTGACCTCGTCCGGTGTCAGCTCATACAGCACGCGGCAAAATGAGAACATCGAGAGCTGCGGATAATAGTGGATCAGCAGCTCGTCAAACCCACGGTCAGTAGCGATCCAGATCGGCTGCGGCGTCGTCAGCTGCCACAGGCGCTCTCGGACATCCTTATTGGCTACATCGTAATCCAAGCCCGTGCCCGTCTCATTCAAGCGCACCTCATCCGTTCCATAACGGCTCTGCCACAGCGCGACGGTGCGCTGCGCATATACGGTATAGGAAGCCTCCTCTTTGCCGTTCATGATTTCAATGAGCGAGGCTACGGTTTCACTATCCAGCGTTTGCTCGCTCAAAAGGTCGGTTTTCGCCGTCAGAATGCGTTCGGGAAAGCCGTGGAAAGCAAAAATACTGCTGCTGGAGCGATCGTCATTTTCCATGGTATAACGGTGCAGCGAGTTACCGTCGCTGACATAAAAGACGTACGCACCGTCGCGGTACATAATGACGATAGAATCATACGTGGGATACTGACGGACGCGGTATACCGTACCTTCTCCGAAATTTTCATCGGCAGCAACCGTGCCGATCTGCTCCCCCAAATACAAGCTCTCCATGATCTCGCTGACCTGCTCCTTCGTGCCCGAAAATTGCAGCTGCTGGAGCGCAGGGTACTTCGCGTGATCCATAACCTCCATCGGCTGATACTCCAGTCCGTTCAGATAAAATCCGTAAGAGATATCCGCAAGCTGTCCTTGCGAGTCCTCGAGCTCGGGAGAGAGCACGGCAGGCAGCGACAACCCTACCCCCAAAGCGACAGCCAAGCAGGCGCATGCCGCCAACCAGCGCTGCCTTTTTTGTCTGATACGTACCTTTACATCTTCTTGCGCCTGTACGATATATTTTTCGTCGATCGCGTCGATCGCATCGAACAATGCTTTGCTTGTCATACCTCAAAGCCCTCCTTTTGCAGATGTTTTTTCAGTTTTTTTCGTGCGCGGAGCATCAGCATGGCAAGCGCACCCGGGCGCATTCCTGCCTCCCGTGCAAGCTCATCCAGCGGCGTCAGATACCAATACCGTCTGACAAACAGCGCTCGTGTGATCGGGGAAAGTCCGTCCAAGAAGGTGTGGATTGCTTCCTTCAGAGCAAGGCTGTCCAGCGCATCGGGCGCGCCGTCAGATATGCAATCGGCAAGCTCGTCCAGCACCAACGAGAGCTGTCCGGCGCCTCGCTTTTGAGCGTGGTCAGTATCGTAGCGATCCAGAGCCAGGCGCTTGCAAACGGTCGAGGCGTATGCCTTCAGACTTTCGGGCTGCTGTGGGGGAATGGTATTCCAAAGACGCAGATAAGTATCGTTGACAATCTCCGCGGCATCCTGTGCGCTGTCCAGGATATGGTAGGCAATGCTGTGGCAGAGTGCGCCGTACTTTTTCGCCGTTTCCTCCACCGCTTTTTCCGCGCGGTGCAGGTATAGAGCCACGATTTGATGATCTTCCATGATGCTTCACTCCTTTCGCGTGATGTGAAGGTCCTTCACCCTATCAGACGGAAAACACACCCTGCATATCACGCAGGGTGTGAAAAATAAAAATCAATTCAACGTTCCTTTGGACGGTGTAAACATCCGTTCCATGCGGCGGCGCAGCGCAGGCACGCTCAAAAGCTGCGGATCGCGCTCAATCAGCATACGTGCGTCCTGCATGGCGATCTCCAAAAGCTCGGCGTCATCACAGCCGTCGGCCAGACGGAAGTGAATACCGCCGCTTTGACGAATGCCATCGCCGTTGTCCGTTCCCCGCAAAAAGTCGCCGGGACCGCGCAAAAGCAGGTCGCGCTGGGCGATCTCAAAGCCATCATGCTGGGTGTGCATAACCTGCAATCTCTGCTCGGCAGTCTCGCCCAGCCGC